>JAILNT010000018.1 GCA_024691265.1 Treponema sp.
CCACAAGAAACAAAAGCCAATCCTGCAAATGCGATAAGCATCGTTTTATTAATAAGTTTCTTCATTAAAGTACTCCTAGTGAGCTTTTATTATAGAATTTTAGCATTTCATAATCAAGTTTTTTTCCAAGATATAAATAGCAAAATAATAGATATTTTTCTAAAAATATTCACAGTATTGGAAAAATTTCTAAATTCTATAACAATTCAGTAATAGCTATCTACCACCTGCAGAATATAACAATGCATTACAAATAGCAGCAGCCACAGTACTTCCGCCTTTTCTACCAGTAGAAATAATATGAGGAATACTAATTTCTTTTATAAGCTCTTTAGACCTAACAACATTTACAAAACCAACAGGAACACCTATAACAAGGAACGGATTTATTAAAGCTTTATCAAACAATTCTCTTATTCTTATAAGTGCAGTTGGAGCATTTCCTATTGCAAATATTAATTTTATAGATTTATCTCCATTATAAATACGGGAAGCTCTATCAATACAAGCAACAGCTCGAGTTGTGCCTCTAGATTTCGCATCACAAGCAACATCGTCATCTGCCATAAAACAAAACTTTTCTATAGAGAACTTTTCGCAATATGGTTTACTAATACCTGATAAAGCCATATTTGTATCGCTAATAATAACAATACGATTTTTACAATCTCTTATAGCCTCTACTGTATTATGAACAACATGAGAACTAAAATCTAAGCTAGAAGCAAATTCAAAATCAGCAGTTGTGTGAATAACTCTTTTAATTACAGGTTCATATTCTTTATCTAAAACAATATTCTTAGATTTTAATTCTTCTCCTATTATCTCAAAGCTTCTTTTTTCAATATCTCCAGGAAGTACATGTTCTACACCTGAATATTCAAAAGGCAAATCAATTTTATCCATTGTAAACATAAACTCCTATTGAAAATTAAAATTCAATTCCTTCTCTTGCCATTACACCTAAATCCATAGGATGTTTTTCTTTTACCATTTTAGTAATATAATCAGCAACATTAAAAAAACATTCGGGAGGATTTCTTCCTGTTAAAACAAGTTCCAAATCTTCTGGTTTATTCTCAATAAATTTTTGAAGCATATTATGGTCAACAAGATTTTCATTCCATGCAGCACAGGCTTCATCTAGTATCAAAAACTGGCAAAAACCTGTATTAGAAAGATTAATTGCATGAAGAAGATTTCGATTTGATATTTTAAGTGTTTCAGCTCTTTCTTCACTCGTCATTTTAGAAGTAAAATGATTGCCTGCCTTGCCCCGAAAAATAGTAACACCTGACATTGTTTCTAATAACTGAATTTCTCCACTTGCTTTGTTTTTCAAAAACTGAACAATACAAACACTAAAGCCGGCAGCAATAGCACGAAGTGCAAGTCCAAATGCAGCTGTAGACTTTCCCTTTCCATCTCCGTGATATAAATGAATAAGCCCCATTAACAAAGCCCCATTATTTTTTCTATATAATTCATATCAAGTACCTTTTCAACTTCTTTAGCAAGCTTATTATATTGCTCCTCTCTATACGAAGAATAGCTTTCGGCAGTATTCAAAAGATAGTTTTCAAGAGAAATATTATTTTTCTTTGCCAGAGCATTTAATAAGTTTCTTACAATCTCATCAGAATCAAATATACCATGAACATATGTTCCAAAAATATTATCTTTAGCAAGTCCTGAAAAACTTTCATTTATATTTTTAGATTTACCAGCATGAATTTCATAACCAGAATATGTAAGATTTGAAAGACACGAAAAAAAGCCATCTAACTTTGGCAAAATTCCATTAACTTGTTTTAATTCCTTATCTGTAGTAAATACAGTTTCTGTATCAAGTAGCGATAAAGCAATAACTTCACAAGGACTAGTGCTTTCCATGCATACAGTATCAGATATTCTTTTTCCAAGCATCTGAAAGCCACCACACACACCAATTACAGGAATATTTCTCGCAGCATACTGACTAATACGAGCCTCAAAACCTGAAGTTTTTAAAGTATATAAATCAGATATTGTATTTTTTGTGCCAGGAATAATTATAAGATGTGGATTAAAATAATCTAATTCATCAATATTCTTTACATACATGACAGAACAGCATTTGTTTTTTTCAAGCGGTTCAAAATCTGTAAAATTCGAAATATGAGCTAGCTTTATAACAGCAATTCTTATTGGAGCGTTACGATTAGAAATGTTATTAAGCCTTTCAGAAAGACTGTCTTCATCATCAATATCAACGTGAAGCATAGGAACTACACCAACAACTTTTTTATTAGTAAGTTCTTCTATTTTATCAAGTCCTGCTTGTAGTATAGAAACATCTCCCCTAAATTTATTTATAATTAAGCCCTTTATTCTCTCTTTTTCATCGTTTTCCAAAAGTTCGATAGTTCCATATAACTGTGCAAATACACCACCCCTATCGATATCAGAAGCAAGAATAACAGGAATATCAAGAAGCTTTGCAAGTCCCATATTAACAATATCATCTTGCTTTAAATTTATTTCAGCAGGACTTCCCGCACCTTCAACGATAATAACATCATTTTCAGCTGCCAAAGATTCAAAACTTTCTTTTATAATGGGTATATAAGATTTTTTACTTTTAAAATAATCACGGGCAGACATATTTCCAACAACACGCCCATTAACTATAACTTGGCTTCCAGTATCAGAATTAGGTTTCAATAAAATTGGATTCATTCTGACATCTGCTTTTTTCCCAGAAGCCTCCGCTTGCATGGCTTGTGCTCTGCCAATTTCAAAACCGTCTTCCGTAACAGCACTATTCAAAGCCATATTCTGACTTTTGAAAGGAGCAACTTTATAACCTTTATTCTTAAATATTCTGCATAAAGCTGCAACAATAAAAGATTTTCCCGCATTGCTCATAGTTCCCTGAACCATCAAGCAAGCACATTTTCTTTTATCAGCACAAGCACAAAGACTATCTTTTATAGCATTAATTAAAGCTACATTTGCATCATGTTTTTTTACACAGACTCTATAGAAGCGTTTACCTTCACTTAGAGGAAGAAAAGAAAAATCATCACAATTTCTTACAAGAAAACCTTTTTCTTCTAGCCTCGACAATAAAGATTTTGAAGCTTCAAAAAGAATAAAATTAGCTCGACCAGAAACCTTACTTATTCCCTTAATCTTTTCAAGTTCACGTTTCAAATATTCTCTTTCACTTTCAACAAGTGCTAACAATTTCTTTTCATAATCAAAATCTTTTAATGCAGCAATAGCAGCCTCCTGAGCTTCTGTTGAAACTGCCCACGGCTGACCATTACTTTTTATACCATTTATGATATCTTTCTTACAAGTTATAGCAAAACCAACTCTTAAACCTGCAAGCCCATAATACTTAGTAAAAGCATTTACCAATATAAGATTTTCATATTTTTCTATATTCGAACAGATATTTTCTAAAGTTTCTCTTGATTCCATGCAAAAATCAGAAAAACAAGAATCAAGAACAAGTATGGCATTTGCTTTTCTACACTTATCATAAAGAATATTTATTTGAAAATTAGAAAGAATTTCACCTGTAGGATTAGCCGGTGAACAGCAAAAAACAATATCACAGCCTGAAACATCTATATCATCACTATAACATTTTCTCAAAATATTTTCACAAGAACATAGAGTTAAAGCATGACGATATTCATTAAAAGCAGGTTCGATAATAATTGCTTTTTTGGGCTTTAAAAAATTGCACAGTCTAAAAAATATATCTGCCGCACCAGG
>JAILNT010000056.1 GCA_024691265.1 Treponema sp.
CTTATGCAAATGCCTACGCCTTTGGCGCCTGGCTTTGCCGCAATTATGGCGGTGCTGCCCTTGTAAAGAAAATGCTTTCAAATGATTACACAAATAATGAGTGTATTGTAAATGCCGTAAATACATTAAACTCTACTTCTTACACTTTTGACGATTTATTTGCCCAGTTTATAAAAGGCTGTCTAAATGACTCATCATACACCTTTAACAAGAATGCAGCCCAGACCGTAACTTTCAGCTCAGGTTCAACAACTTACACCTATCCTATGAGTGCAATAAATTTCTGGGATACAAGTTCTAATTCTATGTATAATTTGTCCACACTTACATTTACCGAAGGTGGTGTAACAATGACCTATAAGCAGGCCATAGAAAATGCACTTTTAGGAACTTATCTTGCTTCAAATTACGATTATTATGGCCCTGTAGTATTTAGGTGGGGGCATCTTCAAGGGCTTGGTAAAAATTATGGTACCGTTATAGGTTCTTATGGAATTTTAGATCCTGAAAAAAGTTCATTGATTTTATCATTTAATTCAAATTTCGGGTCAACCGTCAGCGGTATGAAACTTTTCCTTTATATAAAATAGCCCGAATTTTGAGTTTTAGATATAACGTAATAGAACTAGCCGACCTTAGTCGGCGTTGCGAACAATACGGAAGCCAATGCAGACGTTGCTTGTTTCCGGGAAGTTGAGGGCCTGGTAAGAAACCGCAGCAGCGGCAGCTTCGAAGTTCCAACTACCCCCGAGCACAATGCGGCCTTCTGTAGATCCATAGTCAGTGACAATAGTGCCAGTATCGTAACACCATTCATAAACATTTCCCCTCATGTCATAAAGCCCCAGGGTACTGGCAGCTTTCTTTCCAACTTCATGAGTTCCACATCCTTCTCCATTAATACTTTCTGCTACCACATCAGAATTTCCACTTGTTCCCGTTAGGTTATTGTAGCAGTACCAGCCCACAGAGTCTAAACCGCTGTTTATATCATCATTATAGCTTGTGCCTGCAGCCTTATCTGTTCCGCTGAAAGTGTAGTTCCAGGCTGCTGCGCTTGGATTTCCACCGCGGGCCGCATACTCCCATTCTTCTTCTGTGGGAAGACGGTAGCCATTTTTTGTATTGTCAACTGTGACACTTGCTTCTGTAATTTTTCCAAAGTCACCTACCTCAATTTCAGTAATTGTGTAGCAGGGATCCAGGCCTACTTTTGCACTTAAGACATTACAGAAGTAAATTGCATCATACCAGGTTACTCCATCTACTGGATGATTTGAATGGTCCAGTCCGTAATCAATTCCATACATTTGATTTAAACCTGTGCAGTATGAAGGGCTAGCACTTAATGACTTTTCAACTTCATTCACAGTAACTGTCTGACCGTTCATAACTGCCTTGTACTGGGCCTGGGTTATTTCATATTTACTCATGTAGAAGGAACCGAGGCTTGCAGTATGTCCTTCCCTAAAGACTCCTGTATTATTGCTTCCTGTTACCGTGCCTCCAGGAACTCTTACAAGGTCACTCTCATTTATTATCGAAGCTGTGTTTCCACTACCATTTGAACATGCTGTAATGCCTGCCAGTAAAATTGCTGTACTTAAAACAAGAGCCAGCTTTTTTCCAAATCTTTTCATTTTTACTTCCTCCAATGGAAATCCTTTTTAAATAAAAAAGGGCTCCAGAAACCCCGGTAAAATTTACCGGCCTACAACATGTTTTAAATATACAGATATAAATGTTGACGAGAGACTATTTGCAGAAATCGAGTCTTGCCTTGTTCTTAATTCTTGTCAACAAGTTTTATTGTAATAGATTTCCTAATTTTTTGATAGGAAAAATAAAATTTATCGGTTCAAACCAACCTGCACCACAAACGCCACAAGCAAACCAAAGGTCATATAAGGAATAAATGGAAAAGGCTTTTTTCCCATCTTTTTATTCAGAATACTTACAAGGCAAAATGCTAGAATTACCTCGGCTGCAAGGCAAAGGGAAATCATTTTTGGCGTAAGGAAAAGTCCCTGGAAAAGTCCAAACCAGACGTCGGCAAGTCCCAGTTTATTTTTTGTAATTTTTCTGACCGCATAATATAAGGCCCCAAGGATTAAGCTGGAAATTATATAAATCCGTATTTCATTTCTGGCAAAAATCAGCTGGCAGATAAGGGCTGCAAAAATTGAGCCCAACTGAATATAAAGGCTTACAGACATACTCTTTATATCCTGAATAGAAAGAATAATTGAGAAATTCAGAATAATCGCCAGACATACTAAGTGATAAAGGGTAATTTCCATATGACAATTCTATTTGCCCCTAAATACTTCGTCAAATTTTTTTGCCAGCCCAATAAAATCTCGATATATTTTAAATGAATGGCATTCAAAATTATTCGTAATAACATCACAAAAGTCTCAGCTGATGCAATTGTAAACACGGCAAATCCCCTGCCTGTAATT
>JAILNT010000075.1 GCA_024691265.1 Treponema sp.
ACCTGTAGTTTTTGTTTTTGTGGTTGTACCACCTACGGTTGTTGTTGTATTTGTTGATGTTCCAAGATTTCCAGAGAAATAAGTACCCCAGTAAATCTTCTTAAAATATTTTGCAAAACCAATGTCATAAGAAGAAGCTAATTCAGAAAGACCATTATCCATTCCAAAATATAAATAGAAATCTTTTGGATTAACGTTAGACCAGCTGTTTACATTTGTAAAATCATCTAAATCTGTAGAAAAAATACCTGCTGTAGCAGCGTTAGTTTTTGATACAGGTTCTGTTGTTTCTGCAAAAAGACCAAGACTAAGAGTTGCCATTGCAGCAACTACCATACACTTTTTAAAAGTAATCATATATTTTTATCTCCTTTTTGAACTATGTGCTTTTTTTAATACATAATTCATAATCGTGAGAATATAACAAAAATTTAAAAAGTGTCAATATGTCGGATATAAAACTTTTCTATAGCAGTAATAGGAAAAAAAATCCCGCCAGGCAAAATGCCAGGCGGGAAATGCTTCATTATTAAGTTAGCTATTAGAGCTTAAATGAAACCTGTAAACTGATATTATGAACAAAAAGCTTATTCATATTCTTCCAGAATACATCTGTTTCAGTATCTCCTTCTGTAAAAGTAGAAGTAAAATTATTACCAAATACAGCATCCAGAATATTCCAGTTACAATCAAAACTTAGATTTTTTATTGGGTTAATCTGGAATCCAGTAGTAAAGATAACGCTACCATCTGAACCATCCCATGCAGTTTTTGTTGAACTATAATCTATTCTTTCTGTGTGTACTAAATTAAACCATGGTACAATAAATGCAATTCCAGCATTGAAAACAACTTTTTTCATAGTATCATATTTAAGACCTACGAAAACTCTTGATTTTAAATCAAAATTAGTTATTTTTTCTTCTGAAATTCCATTATTATCTAAGGTCAGAATAAAATCATTCCATGTCTTTACACCAAATGAGAGTTTATCTGTAGGTGTAAAAATCATTCTAAACTCCACAGGAAGTTCAAATACATTTACAGTTGTTTTATTAAAATCTTTATTTACTGGAAAATAAAGATTCCAACCAAGAGATGTAAGTAAACTAGTCTCCATTGCAGAAGTTTTTGAAAGAATGACAGATCCTCCAGTAGCAAGAGAAATCTTATTACTTCGATTATCAGCAGTTACAGTAGAATCTGTAACTGACTTTGATCCATGATTATCATCAGAATCTGAACCTACATAATAATTATTGAAATTAAATTTAAATAATACCCAAGGTTTTACTTCTAACTTCCCAAGTTTTAACTTATTCCAGCCAGCACTAGCGTTAATACCCCATGCAGTATTATCAGTTATCTGTTTTGTTGTCTCATCGTTAGTTGAATTAGAATTATAATAATTGAAACCAACCCTTAAGCCAACATTACCAAAACCAAACAAATTGTAGAAAGAAAAATTGGTAGTATCAGAAATTCCTTCCTGAATGTTTACAATTTTATCAGTATCTGTTTTGGTTTCGATTTTCAAATAGTCTCCAAAGTCTCCTGAAAAATAAGTTCCCCAGTAAATCTTCTTAAATTGCTTTGCAAAACCAATATCGTACGCATTAGTTGTTGATGCACTAAACATTCCGAAAGCTTTTTGAGGCTGTACTAACGACCAATCATTTACATCAATAAAGTTATCTGCATCTGTTGTAAACAGATTATTAGAAGTTTTTGATGTATTTGAATAAGCAGCTATAACAGGATACTTTGCTGTTCTAAACCACGCTATATTTTGTGCTGAAGCTGTAAATGCGGCAAATGCAATAGCAGTTACTGCAATTAATTTCTTAAAATGCTTCATAACAATTTCCTTATTCTAAAACTTAGAATTTTGCAGATACTTCAAATCCAATATTGTGAACAAGAATACTGTTTACAGTGTTCCAGAAATTGGTATTTCCAGTTGATGTCAAATCTGAACTTGTATCATTTCCAAAGAGGCTGAATAAAGCTTCATAAGTACAATCAATTAAGAAATTTTTTGAAACTTTAATTGCAAATCCAGAAGAGAATGTTAAGCTTGCATCATTTCCATCCCATGAAGAAGTTTTTGTTGTAGTAGTTGTAGTAATACCTTCAACTGTAGTTTTACCATATGTATAAGATGGAAGAGCAAATTCTACACCGGCATTAAAATCGATATTCTTTTTTGTAGCGTAAGTAAGACCAAAAGCAGCAGATGGAGTCAGACCAAAAGAAAAATCACCATTTCCAAATCCTAAAGAAGGTTCAAGACTTGCTGTAAAACCAAAAGCAAAGTTACTTGAAGCATTAACAAGACCTGTATAAGTAACAGGAATCTGGATTCCAAAAGTTCCATGGTCAGCAGAAACAGCTTTTTCAGTATAGAACTTTACAGAAGGTGAAAGAGTCTGTTCAAAAGTCTTTGAACCTTTAAGTGGAAGTGTAGCACCGGCTTCTACAGAGAAAAGAGAATGACGGTGATTTGTTATATCTTCTCCACTTTTTACTTTAGTTCCATCTCCAATTGAGTAATTAATTGCAGCATAAGGAACAATCTTTGTTTTTTTGATTGCATACTCTTTTAAGCCGGCTTTTAATGTAATATCTAAATCAGTATCTTTAGAGTAATCTTCTCCTGATTTTGTTGAACCGTCATCAAAGAAATGAAGATTTAAAGCAAGACCAAGATTTCCAATACCAATAGTATTATTAAATACCCATTCAGAATCACCTGTAGTTTTTGTTTTTGTGGTTGTACCACCTACGGTTGTTGTTGTATTTGTTGATGTTCCAAGATTTCCAGAGAAATAAGTACCCCAGTAAATCTTCTTA
>JAILNT010000119.1 GCA_024691265.1 Treponema sp.
TGTTATGTGGACGCCCGCACTGGGGCGCAATATGTAATAATAATGAAAAAGAAAATTTTACTTAGTTTGATTTTAGTATTTTTTTTTGCTAACTTGTATTGTTGTGTTTTCGACTATTGATATTAAAGAAAAAGCACGCAAAGAAGCAATGGAAAATACGTTTTTTCGTAACTTAAAAATATGTGGTGGTAAAATAATTCTAATTTTTGAGGAAAAATAAAATGACAAAAAAGAAAACAACAATTGTACTTCTTATAATTTCACTTCTTGCTCTGGCTGGTGGCGTTTGTGCAAATTATTTTTTCAGTTATGATATTGCAGCAGGTGAAAATTTTCTAAAAGAAAACTTATATACCCTTCTTCTAACAATACTTCCTGCGGGGGTTGTTCTTGTTGGACTCTGGGCCCTCAACAAAATTTGTAAACTTCTAGAAGTTCCAAAAACAAGCGTAAAACCTTTTGTTTGTCTTGGTTTTGTTTTGTACATTGGTGCAATGATTATATTTGGTTTTTTTTAATGGAAATGTGGAACAGCGTTTTAGATATTCCCTGGATGAATTAGGTTTTATTCTTTTTTCTCTTGCAACATCATGTTTGCTTATTGCATTGTTTCTGATTGATGTAGATGAAACTAAGAAAGAAGTTCTGTTTGATGACTACAAGATAAGATTCCGACACTGGAATTGGCCAAATTCTCAAAACCTTCCTATAACAATTAAAGATAAGAATGGTAAACTTCTTGCACCGGAAACATATTTTGAGAATGAAGAGTACAAAGAGCTTTTTTATGCTAATTCTGAATATATTTTGGCGATTGCTACAGAAGAGTCAAAAAAAGCAATATTTAATCATGAACTTGAAAAAGAAGTCTCTGGCGAATGGTATTTATCGAGGGTTGATTTTCTTAGAGGGGATGGCTTTTCATATCCAAGATTGGATTTTTATATGACTTTCATTAGAAAAACCATAAAAAGCTATAGGCTTTATGGTCTTGTTGAACTTTCAAAAAAAGTCATTCAATCTGACTACTGTAGAATAAACTGTTCTTTTGACTACAAGGAATCAGAAAAAGAAAATCCATTTTCTTTTATAGAAAGTGATGTTGAGCTTATTTAGCTCAAATGACAAAAATCCAGATTCCAGTTATAATATTCCTATCTGCAACCGGTTAGGAATGTGCCGGGATTCTTGCATCTCTATAACATTTAGCCGCATCATTAGGTCGTTGAAGATGGGCAATTTTTTAAACGCTTGTTATGTGGACGCCCGCACTGGGGCGCCTTTAGGAGAAAAGATGTTTAAAACAGAAGATTATGGAAAATTCCTTCAAAAAAATATCCACGATGAAGAAATTATCGGAATTTTTCAAGCAACAGAAGCGATGTCTATGACACCCCAAATTTATTTCATTGGAGTAACAGACAAGAACCTTCATTTTATGGATTCAAATAAAAACATTTCAAAAGTTTCTTGGGAAGATATTTTTGAAATTAAAGTAAAAGGAAAAATGTTGGGATTACAGACTCTTGTATTTTGTTATAAAAATGGTGAAATGAAAAAAATTCTTGCAAATACAAAGGGGAAAGGATTCCTATTAACCCAAGAAATGTTGGAATACTTAAAATCAAGGAATAATAATACTATTACTCCTGAGATTAAGAAAAAACAGTTAAAGCACAGAATACTAGCTTTTATTTGTATTTTGCTCTCTTTGCTAGCTTTTGCATTTGCCATTACAGTAAGAAAACATCTAACGGGATATTAAGGCAGAAAATAATGGGGGATGTAAAAATCACATAACAAAAGTTCAAAGCCGACAAAAACTTTGTCACAAAAGTTGCTCTCCGTGGCTTTACGCCACCGCAACTTTTGCGCCAATTCTGCCGTTGGCAGAACCGTTTTTGCGGTTTAAGCAGTTGTTATGTGGACGCCCACATTGGGGCGCTTTTTTAATACAGAATTTTACCCAAATTTAACATTTTTTTCATTATAATCTAACATTCATAAACTACACTCGGATGCAAACGAGGTGTTTATGAATACAAATGTGAAAATTATTTTCGGACTTTTAGGTGGGCTTG
>JAILNT010000132.1 GCA_024691265.1 Treponema sp.
CTTATGAAAGATGGTAAAATACTTTGCCACGATAAAACAGACAAAATTGCAAATCAAAAAGAATACCTAAAAGAAGCTTTTTCTTTAACATTAAAAGAAATGGATAAAAACTCCAATCTTTTATAAAGATTCTGGTTTTTGATAAGCATATCTGTATAAAAGATTGGAGTTTTTATCCATTTCTTTTAATGTTAAAGAAAAAGCTTCTTTTAGGTATTCTTTTTGATTTGCAATTTTGTCTGTTTTATCGTGGCAAAGTATTTTACCATCTTTCATAAGGCAAATGTTATCACTGTAAGTAAAGCTTTGTGGTAAATCATGAGAGGACATTATAATTGATTTGCCTTGAGATGATAGTGTTTGCAATATGTTCATCAGTTTACATTGGTGGGCTATATCCATATATGTTGTAGGTTCATCTAAGAGCAATATTTTTGTATTTTGAGCTATTGTCATCGCAAGAAAAGCTCTTTGCCTTTCTCCTCCTGAAAGTTCTTTTATATTTTTATATCTTTTGTCCCATAGCTCTACTTTATTTATAGATTCTTCTATAAGTTCTCTATCTTCTTTATTTAGAGAGTTGCTAAATCTTTTATAAGGGTAACGCCCATTTTCGACTAGCGACATGACATCTATTTCTAGTGAAGGACAATTTTGAGGAAGATAGGCTATTTTTTTAGCTCTTTCTTTATGACTAAGTTTTTTTATTGAAATGCCATCAAAATTTATATCGCCATTTCTAGGAATAATCCCTAATATTGCTTTTAGTAAAGTTGATTTACCACAACCATTACAGCCGGCAATTGTTTCAATACCAGAATCTGAAAATGAAAGGGATTTTATATCTAGTATGTTTTTCTTTCCATAACCGGCTTTTAGATTTTTAATATCAAGCATAAATTTATTTCCTTTTTTGTATTATTAGAAAAATAAAGAAAGGAGAACCGAGGCAAGATAAAAATAGTCCGACAGGTATCTCATAAGGAAAGAAGATATAATGAGCAAGCATATCACATAATAATAGAAAAGTAGAGCCAAACAGTAAACATAAGAGTATTTTTGTTTTGCTTTTTCCTATATTAATAAGTTTTATTAAATTCGGAATAATGAGTCCTACAAAACTTAGTAGGCCACTAAGACTTACACAGGCTGAGGCAATTAAAGCTGCTGTTAGAACTGTTATAATTCTGTGTGTTTTTACATTTAGTCCAAGCCCATAGGCTGTATCATCACCTAATACAAGAATATCAAGTCCATTAGAAAGCAATAAGGAGAAAATTATTCCTGTTATTATAATGGGACTGGATAATTTTAATTGAAAGAGACTAAGAGTTTAAAAGCCTCCTAAATTGAAAGATATTTTGTCTGCAACAATGTCAGGGTATAAAGTTATAATTATATCTATTCCTGCCGTCATAAGACTGGATATTGCAACTCCTGCAAGTATAAGTGAAGATTTAGAAAAACCTGCATTTATGCTTATTATATAAACTATAGAAATTGCTGTAATTGAACCAAGAAAAGCAAATAATGATTTTGTTATTGTCAGATAGGGAAAGAATAAAGAAGCTAGTAATACAAAAAATCCAGCTCCTGTATTAAGTCCTAAAATTCCTGGAGAAGCCAAGGGATTTTTTAGAGCTGATTGTAAAAGTAAGCCTGCAACAGATAAGCCTGCTCCACAAATTACAGCTGCTAAGCTTCTAGGGAGTCTTATAGAGTATATTATTGTTTTTGATTTTGTTTCTCCTGCATTTAATAATGCAAGTATTGCATTTTTTACACTTATAGCTTCTGTTCCCATTACAAGAGAAGCTATAAAAACTACAAACAATATGATAATTCCAAATGTGAATAATAGAGATATATATTTATTTTTATAACTTTTCAAATATTTTCTCCAAAATAAATATATTTAGATAATTTTTCTTAAAAGATATCTATAAAACTTATTCTTAATGAAATAATTTATATTAACTTTTGCTGCTATGTAAATAGTTAATAACTTAGAATATTTTATATACATATGATAAACTTTTATCTCGCAGAAACAATATAAAAATGCTATATTGAAAAATATGACAACTCTTATACGTATTCTTTTCGTTTGCCATGGTAATATTTGTCGTTCACCTATGGCAGAACAAATATTGCTTGATATGATAAAAAAACGCAAGTTGCAGGATAGAATTTCTGTTGATTCTGCTGCTACAAGTACAGAAGAAATCGGAAACAGAATGGACCGTAGAGCTCGTGAACGATTATTGAAAGCTGGTATAGAGGCTGGCAGTCATCTTGCAGTGCAAATAAAAAAAGAAGATGCTGAAAAATATGATTGGATAATCTGCATGGACAATAATAATATGCGTAACTGTTATTCAATTCTAAAAGATAGTGCAATATATGTAACGCCAAAAGATGTAAGGTCAATTTTTGAAAGAGACCCTGCTTCCCCTATATCATTAAACGGTATGATGAAACCAAGGGTTTGCAAGCTTATGGACTTTACAGGAAATCCAAGAGATGTAGCAGATCCCTGGTATACAGGAAATTTTGACCAGTCTTTCAGAGACATTACTTTAGGTTGTAATGCCCTGCTTTCTCTGGTTCAAGAGTAAAATTTAATATGTGACTTCTCCATTATGACAAAGGAAACTTGAAGAAGTCACTCCCTCAATTTGGGATATTTCTTCAATTAAATCACTTTCTTTTGAAGTCCTTAGTTCTACAACAATATCATAGTGACCATTATTGATAGCACAAGATTTTACTGTATAGAAAGAGCAATATTTTTTTACTGTTTCTGTTATCTTTTTTTGAAAATCTTTTCCTTCTCCACCAACCATTAAAATCTTTGGAGCCTTTGCTATAGGAAGTCTGTCAAGAATGAAAATAGAAATTGTAAGGATAAAAGCTAAAACAAATGCTATTTCAGCCTGTCCTGCTCCTGTTACAATACCTGTTGTTATTGCCCAGAAAAGGAATATTAAATCTAGAGGGTCTTTTATAGCTGTTCTGAATCTTACGATAGAAAGAGCACCAACCATACCAAGAGAAACGACTACGTTAGATTGTACTGCAAGAATTACGGCTGTCGTTATTTCTGTAATAGCAAAAAGAGCTATATTAAAGTTTTTTGAATAGAAAGTCTTTCTAGTCATTATTCTATATACTGCAAATATGTATACAGAAAGAACTGTCGCAATGGCAAAACATACTATTATGTTTTCTGGTGTCATATCATATCTTGAAAAACCTTCTATGAAAGAACGTTTGAAGATGTCCTTAAAATTTGTCATTCTTTTACTCCTAAAATTGGCTTTTACTATCTTTGATTATTTTTCCAGCATTTTAACTCTGCTGTTTTCTTTCCTTGGTAGACAATATTTTCGGCACAAATAATATTTTGAGAAAGATGTCTGCCTCAAAAGGTCTGTTTGAAGCAGTTCTGCAATATAATCAGGAAGTAGTTCATCATATTTTACTTCCATCATATTTGTATTTTGCTCTAATATTGGTCTTGATGTTAATTTCTGGTCAAAAAAAGCTGCTATGTCATTTGAGCTTCTTATATTTTTATCAAATGTAACTCTTACATTTCCAATACTGTATACATAAGGAGTTCTTTCATAGCTGACAATTGTTACAGGATATAAATTTTTTGTCTGCATTTGGCTTATGAATTTTTTGTATAAATCCGGAGAATCTTCTTTTATATCAGGAAGCTCGCCCTTCATGATTTTTAAGCAGTCGTTATAGCTTACGGGGCAAGATATTTTATGAGTCATACCCTTGTATTTTTGTTTTAATTCAAGTGAAATACGGGAAGAACTACAATTATATATCCTTATTCTGAACTTTTCTCTCGGGTCTGTGCCATCTTCATTTTCAAAATAGCAGTTTTTATATATATCATCAAAATAAAGACTTCGTATTGAATATATACCGTTAGTAGCTTTTGCATGTTTATCTATTTGCAGAATATGTTTTACTCTGTGTTCTATAATCTGTAGAATATTTTCAGGGGAAACATATTTAAATTCATGTCTAAAATGTTGCAAATAGCACAAACTGTTCATATATTTGCTAATATTATGGTAAATATTTCGTTTAGTCTATAATATGTTGACTAGAAAAGCTTTGCTTGTTATAAGGATTTGTATGAAACTAGGTCGTATTGTTGGATTAAGTTTTTTGTTAGTTATAGCTGCTTTTTGTATTTATCAGGCTTTTGAAAATCATATAACCATAGATAAGTGCTATGATTTAGGTTATCCGGTTCTTATAATAGATACTCATGACGGAAAAAAGCCTAAAGATAAAGAAAAATATCTTAAAGGTTCTTACTCCTTAAATGAATATTCTGGAAAAATGAAAATTAAAGGTCATGGTAATACAACATGGAGAACAAGAGAGCTTTATAAAAAACCCTATCTTTTAAAACTTGATGAAGAGGCTCCTCTTTTAGGAATGAAGTCTGCTTCGAAGTGGATTTTGATTGCAAATGCAGCAGATAAATCTTCTCTTAGAAATGCTTATTCAACTTATCTTGCGAAAGATGTATTCGATTCTGTTTATTCTCCTGATACAAGATTTGTAACGCTCTTTTTTAATGGGCGTTATGAAGGTCTTTATGCATTAACAGAAAAAATTGATATAGAAACTGTTCTTGATGTCCCTGGTGCTTTTCTTGCAGAAGTTCATTCTCAAAGAAATAAGGAAAATCTTTTTGAAACAAATCAAAAACAGCCTTTTTGTATAAGGAGCCCTGACTGTGATGAAAAGCAGTTTACAGAATGGAAAAATAAAATCCAGACTATAGAAGATATTATATATAATGAAAATACAACATTTGAGGACTTAGACAATATTTTGGATATTCCATCTTTTATAGATTGGTATTTGATAAATGAATATGCAAAAAATCATGATGCTGCTTTTCAAAGTTCCTGCTTTATGTATTGGAATCCTCTTAAAAAGAAACTTTTTATGGGCCCTGTTTGGGATTTTGATATAGCATGGGGAAATATAAGCTGGGATAGCTGTGATAAAGTTGAAGGTTTACATGTAAATTCTAAAGGCTGGTATGCAAAGCTTTTTGAAAATAAAGAATTTTATCAGGCTGTAAAAAACAGATGGAATGAAAAATATTCAGAATTAAAAGCTAGCGTGGACTGGATAAATAGTTCTGCTTCTGAACTTTCTACATCTATATCTTTGAATGATGCTGTATGGAAAAATATTGGAAAAAGACAATGGCCACATGCACCAGGCTGGAAAAAGCGTAAGACTTATAAAACTGAAATAGATTTTTTCACAGACTGGTGTAATCGTCGTATTGAATGGCTAAATAAAGAATATAACTAGTCTTTTTCTACAAGTCTGTAATCCCAGTTATGTTTTGGATAGCGACCTTTCATTTCTTTACAGATTTCAGGCCAGGTATTTATCCAAAAGCTTTCGAGATTGTCTGTAACTTGTAAAGGTCTTCTTGCTGGAGAAAGTAATCTTAAAAGAATGTTTTTTCCAGCAATTTTTGGCATTGCCATGCAGCCGAATATCTGTTGAATAATAACTTCAAGGGCAACTATTATTTCATTTCCTCTTTCTTCGTATGAAAGCTTTCTCTTTTTTCCATTAGGAAGTATAAGTTCTTTTGGTGCATTCTTATCAATTTCAATTGAGTTGAAATAATAACAAAGTGCATCGTATACCATTTTTTCACTTATATTATTTTCTGTTATAAAAGGAGAAAGCCATTCTTCTATTCTGCTTTCAATATTTTCTAGTTTTGCTTTTATGCTTTTTGCAATAGAGATTTCTGTGTTAGAAAGAAACTTTGCTCGCAAAATAAGACTTTTGGAAGCATCTGATAAAGGAAGCCATTTTATTCCATTCTTTTTAACAGAAGAAAAAACAGCTTCTTTATAGTCAGATGTTTCTGCTGGTAATTTCTTTATAGAGAGTATTATTTTTCCATAAGAAGTAATTTCTTCTTTTTTTAATTTATGTGCATTTTTATTATCTTCTGAAAATGAAACTTCTGTATGCTTTTCACTATGCTTATATAAAAATGCTTCTGCTTCTTTATCAGTTATATTATCCCATTTCTGAATAATTCCTTCAGATTCTCCCGCATCAACTTCTATTGCTATTATGTATTTAGGAAATACTGAAAATCTTTGTTTGTCTTTTAGTGTTAAAGATGCCTGTCTACCAGAATAAAATCTGTATTTGCCTTTATCTTCTGTTAAAACTCCAAGTCTATCGGGAAAGCCTGCAAGATAAAGGGAACTGTAATCATCTTTTAACCATTTGCCATCTTTGGCTTTTCCAAGTTTTTCTATTCGATTTTTTAAGATATTTTCTGCGTTTTTGTAGTTTGAATATTTTGTTATTATATTTATAGCTTCATCTATACGCTTGTTGTCAATTCCTGCAAGTGCAATACAGGCAAGTCTTGTTGATTCTCCAAGTTTTAATACTGCTTTTCCTGCTTCTGTAATTTTATTTTCACTATCAAGACAACCCATGTTTTTTAATAAGGATTGAGAAGCCTGCCATGAAGCTTTTGAAGGTACATCTAACCAGGAAAGACCGTCACTTTCACTAGTGCCCCATAAAGAACATTCTAAAACAAGAGATGTTAAGTCGCTTCTTTGTATTTCTGGTAAAGGAGATGTATTTCTTATATCATTTTCATTCCAAAGTCTTATGCAGCGTCCTTCTTTTATTCTTCCAGCACGTCCTGCTCTTTGAGAAGCTGAAAATATACTTTCTGTAACTGTTGTAAGATGTTCCATGCCTGTTGCGATATTCAAAATATTCATTCTTGAAAGTCCACAATCAATTACAGTATCTACGTCTGGAACTGTTATAGAAGTTTCTGCGATTGCAGAAGATAAAATAACTCTCCTGATATTTTCATTATTCTTTTTAGATAAGACTTTCTTTTGCATATCCATTGAGATACTAGAATGCAATGTTAAAATTTCTGCATTTACATTTTCAAGTTCTTCTTTTGTTTTTAAAATCTCTTTTAGTCCAGGTAGAAAAACCAAAATAGAACCTTTATCTTTAGATATAGCAAGTTCTTGTTTTACAGCTTGAGAAGGAGAAATATTTCCCTTATATTCTATTTTTACTGGAAATTGTCGTCCTTTTACATTATATACTTCTGCGTTTCCGAGATATTTAGAAAGTCTAGTTGTATCAATTGTTGCAGACATAACAATGACATATAAGTCATCTCTAAGTTCCATTACTTCTTTCAGAAATGCAAGTGCTAAATCTGCATGTATGGAACGTTCATGATATTCATCAATTACAACCACAGAGACATCTTCAAGACTCATATCATTTTGAAGTTTCCTTGTTAGAATTGCTTCTGTTATAATCTCTAACCTTGTTTCTTTTGAAATCTTGTTTTCAAGATGTAATCTGTAGCCGGCTGTTTTTCCACAATCTTCATCTAATAAAGATGCTATCCTATTAGCAATAGCAACAACAGCAAGCCGGCGTGGTTCTAGCATAATGATTTTCTTGTCAAAATGTTTTAGTAAGGCTAGAGGTATAGCCGTGGATTTTCCGGCTGCTGTTTCTGCTGTCAGTACTAAAAAATGAGATGGAGAAGCCTTTAATCTTTCACATATTTCATCAAGGTGTTCTGTTATTGGTAATGATTTTATTTCTTCAGGATACAACATGAGAGTATAAAGTTATTGCAAAAAGAATTATTGGGAAAATAACAATAAGGAATGATAAAGGTGAATATATATACTCGTCTTTCTTAGTATCTTCTGTTTTGTTATTCTGATTTTCCCATATTTCAATAAGCCTTGTATCTATAGATTCTATAACATGCCCTAATTTAAAAGATATTTTCTTTTCGGTAAGAGTTCCGAATGTATAGAACATACTGTTCATGAAAAGACCTATTTTTCCAGGTAATTTCATTTTTGTTGATATTGCAAATTGAGAAAGGAAAACCATACCAGCAAGGATAAAGCCTTTTCTGAGTCCTGAGTCTATAGCTCCGTATGTTAAAGGAAATCTATTGAAAAGATATATAGGATTTCCATTTATTGAAGTTACTATTTTCCCATTTGGAGAAAAAACTGCAAAAAAGCTTATTCCCAAAATCATTATTATAGATGGGAGGATTCTTACTTTTCCTCTTTTTAACAGTGTTAGAAACATAAATGCTATAAGTTCATAAAAAATAAAATCTAAACGCTGTAGGAATAAAAATGATGGAAAACAAAGTAAGCTGCAAATAAAAAGCAGATTTGGATTTATTTTTTCAAAAAAAGAAGTTGTATGTTTTGCTACAAATTTAGGCAATCTCATTTTTCACCTTCTTGAACCAAATAGATTTCTCTATGAATAGATTTGTAAATATTCCTAATGCACAACCTGTAATACAAGCTGAGATAAGAAGCACTGGTGCTATATATTTTGTATTTTCTCCGAATAGTATGAAATAAGAAAGTAAAAGCTGTACAGCATTATTTGCAAGTGCTCCTGCAAGGCTTAAACCTATGTTAGATATATATTTTCCTTTTTTGAAAAGATAAAAAACTGCAATCATGGCAATAGAACTTGCAAGAGAACCTCCTGCGGAGAATACAAAAATATATGAAAAGAAAGTTCCTGATATAAAGCCCTGTCCTAATATTTTCAAGACAGAAAGAAATAATGTTTCTTTTGGAGTTAAAAGATAAAGTGAAATTAGTATTGGTAAGTTTGCAAGTCCGAGTCTAAGAAATGGTAGAGGTTTAGGTATTGCATATTCTATGGCAGATAAGAAAAGACATAAAGCTGCCAGAAATGATATAAGTCTGTTCTTGTTCATAATCAAACATTCTATCATAAAACGCTATATTAATTCTTCATTGATAACGTTTTATTATGATTTTCAAAATGAAAATATACCAAGAGTAAAAAAACTCCTGGTATACTATTTTTTTCTTAGTAAAGAGTCTTTCCTAAAAGACGAGCTGCAAGTTCAACAGCCATCTGTGCTGTCTGATTTCTTATGTCAAGAACAGGATTTACTTCTACAATTTCAGCAGAATGAACCATACCTGTTTGAGCCATTTCTTCCATAAGAAGAAGGGCTTCACGATAATTTAAGCCACCTGGAACTGCAACACCTGTACCTGGTGCAAACATAGGGTCTATAGAGTCCATATCAAAGCTGATATGAACAACATCAACACGGCTCTTAAAGAATGTAACAACCTTCTTCAATATAGCAGAGAAACCTTGTCTATCTATGTCACTCATAGTAAAGGCTGTAACACCTGCCTGCTTCATAAGAACTTTTTCACCAGGGTCTAAATCACGTAAGCCTACGTAACAGATATTTTCAGGGTCGATTTTTCTTCCTTCAAAATAAAGGTTTGTAAGTTCTGGAAGTCCATAGCCTGCACTGGCACTTACACATTCTCCATGAATGTTTCCAGAAGGAGTTGTTTCTGTTGTATTAAAATCTCCGTGAGCATCAACATAAAGCATACCGAATTTTACATCTTGCTTTTTATATGCTGCTGCAAGTCCTGCTAATGTTCCAAGTACAATTGAATGGTCTCCACCAAGAATTAAAGGGAATTCACTTGCAGATGCAGCTTTTTCTACTTCGACAGCTAACTGTTCATTTGCTTTTACAATAGGTTTTAGATATTTTGCTTTAGGATTTCCAACTTCCTCAAATTCCTGAGGTGCACTTTGAATTGGTGATACTGTGCGAACAATGTGATGTCCTAAATCTTCCAAAGTTTGGCGAAGTCCTGCCAAACGAATTGCTGATGGTCCCATATCGGAACCATGGCGGCTTGCTCCATAGTCAAGAGGCATTTCTATAATGTGTATATTCATGGCGGTTATTTTAGTTATTTTGACTTTTGTAGGCAAGTAAAAAGTTTTCCACATAAATATTGTGTAAAAGTGTTTAGAAAATGTGGATAAATTTGTGGATAACTTGCTAAAAACTTATAATATTCGGTGGAAAGAAATTTTGACGAAATTTTATTTTCTTTTATATTAAAAAAATACATATCCTAAAAAAGCTAGCATGTAAATATAATTGAAATGTGGATAACTTGGGGAAAATTTGTTAAAAATACGTGTGCATTACTTATTATTGGCAAGAGTTAAGAAACTCTTTATCAATAATACCGTATTTTCTATAAAAAAATCGTCTTTAGAGGGGGTATCAAATAAAGCTCCGGGGCTTGTCATTATAATTTCTTTTCTCTTCATCAAGTACAAATCAAGATTGCTTTTTATTATAGATGCTATAAAATTGGAAAATATATCTAATTGTCCAAGTGTGAGAGATGGTAACCATTCATAAGAAATGATAGTCCTTAATAAATTAGATGCCTGAGTTTTTAATCTTTGGTATTGAGATTTTTCTATTGCTGCTGCCTCTATAGAAAAATATTTTTCTGATTCAAGAAAGGTATATATTTGAAATAAAGGTTCTTTTTCATATGAATAAAAATAATCTGTTACAGCTTCTGAAAGTAAAGCTTTTACACTTTCCTTTTCTTTTGCTGACTTTTGCAAAGCAGAACCAAAAAATACAACAGAGTGTAAATAATCATCACAGTATTTTCTTGTTTCTTCAAGCATGGTTTCTCTGCTTGAAAAATAGTTATATAAAGAGGCTTTTTTTATTTGAAGATTATCTGCAATATCGGCAAGGGAAGCACTTCCACTTCCCTTTTCAAATGCAGCTTGTAATACTGTGAGGATAATTTTCTCTTTTGTAATTTTGCTTGATGTCATTAGCTTGCGTCCTGCATTTTCTCTTTATATGTTTCTATACTCATTCCTAAAAGTCTTGAGTCTTTAGTATTCTTGTTTTCTGTCATATGAACGGAGGAAATATAATCCTCTACAATGTTGATTTTGTCTAGAGGTGTTACAACTATTAATTGCAAATCTAGCTGCTTGAAAAGCCTCATTGCATATTCAGAGTTATAAGCATCACTTTTACTAAAAGCTTCATCTACAATGACAAATCGGAATGAAGATGAAGAAGACGAATTTATACCGAATTGATATGCTATAGCAGATGCTAAAATAGTATAGGTAAGCTTTGCTTTTTCGCCTCCTGAAAGACTTGCACTATCGCTATAGTATTGTTTTTGGCTATTATCATTTGCATAATTTTCTACAGCAGCAAAAGTGAACCAGTTCCTTATATCCAAAACAAAATTTCTATTAACTTCATTTGAAGAAAGATAATCTAATAAATCTTTTATTTTGTTGAATATTTCATTTTCATACTTTGCATCTTGCATTTCCATTTTTATAAGGTCAGGTATTGCATCTTTTAGCTTTAATTTGAATTCCCTGATTCTTACATCATTAGAATCTTTTACTATAAGTTGTAAATGAGTATCTGGATTATGCTCATAGATAATAGATTTCAAGCTATTATTCAAATTATTTATGGCACTTCTTATTTCTTGATGA
>JAILNT010000300.1 GCA_024691265.1 Treponema sp.
TATATTTGGTAATTGAGATTCATCATCGACAATTGAAATATAAGTAGGCTGTTCATCATTTTTCTGCACTTTTTTAGGGAATACAGAAAATAATAACATTGAAAAAAGAGCTAAAAGCAGAGCTGCAGACGATATAGTCCAGATTCCCCATAAAGGAAATCTTTTTTTTGATTTTTTTTCTTGTTCAGACATAGATTTAAAATATCTTAGTTTATTTGAGAGATTGTGTCCATAAAGATAAAATTTTCTAAATCTAAACAGACACAATCTTCAAAAAGAAATTAATTTAATGAATCAAGCAATGAATATCCGATTGTATTTTCAGGCATTTTAAGCCCGAAATTATCAAGTATTGTAGCTCCAATTACTGCAAAAGTATCAGTTTCAGGAATAAGTCCATTTCCCTTAAGAGATGGAGAATACATCAACAAAGGTACTTTTTCACGTGTATGATCAGTACCATGGAAGGTCGGATCATTTCCATGGTCAGCTGTAATCATTAAAAGGTCATCTTCACGCAGATTTTGCAAAAGCTCTCCAAGCTTAACATCAAACTTTTCGATTTCCTTTGCATAACCTTCAACATTACGGCGATGTCCCCATAAAGCATCAAAATCAACAAGATTAACAAAGCATAAACCAGAAAAATCTTTCTTAGCTTCATCAATAGTCTGTTCCATGCCATTTACAGAGGATTCTGAATGAATAGCTTCTGTGACACCTTCACCTACGAAAATATCATTTATTTTTCCAATAGATACAACATCATATCCATTTTCTTTAAGTACATTCAGTGCTGTTTTACCAAATGGCTTTACAGCATAATCATGACGGTTTGCAGTACGCTTAAACTCACCTTTATGTTTTCCAACATAAGGACGAGCAATAACTCTACCAACTTTCCACTCATCTTTCATTGTGATTTCGCGAGCAATTTCACAACATCTGTAAAGCTCATCAAGACCAAATGTCTCCTCATTACCACAAATCTGAAGAACAGAATCTGCAGAAGTATAAACAATCATGTGTCCTGTTGCAATTTCTTCTTCTGCAAGTTCATCAAGAATAACAGTGCCTGAAGAACTTTTATTACCGATAACCTTATGACCTGTCTTTTTTTCAAGTTCGTCTATAAGCTCTTTTGGGAAACCATGGTCTGTAAAAGTAACAAAAGGCTTTGTTGTTCTCAATCCCATCATTTCCCAATGACCTGTCATTGTATCCTTACCAACGCTTTTTTCTCTTAACGTTGCATAATATCCCAATGGCTTTTCAACAGGAGGAACTTGCTTTAAAGGCTTTAAATTTGCCATACCAAGCTTTTGAAGATTAGGAATTACAAAATCAGTGCGATAATCAGATATATGACCTAAAGTATCACTACCAACATCATTATAATCAGCAGCGTCAGGTTCTTCTCCTATACCAAGAGAATCCATGACTATACAAAATATTCTCTTAAACTTCTTCATAAAAACTCCAATAAATACTCAAACTAATATTAGTTTGCTAAAGAAGCTGGACCAAAGCCATCTGGTAAAAGCTCTCGTAAAGACTGTACTCTATATTCTGTCTTACTCTTTGCTGTTATTACTATGAACTCATCAGGCTTACAGAATTCCATCATAACCTGACGACATACACCACAAGGAGAGCAATAAGAATCAACATGACCTTCATGTCCTCCGCAAACAACAATAGCTTTAAATTCTTTCTCACCTTCACTGACAGCCTTAAAAAATGCTGTTCTTTCTGCACAATTTGTAGGTGTATATCCTGCATTCTCAATATTACAACCACCCCAAATCTTTCCATCTGCAGACAATAAAGCAGCTCCGACTTTCCAATGAGAATAAGGAGTATAAGAATAATTCAGCATATCAAAAGCCTTATCCAGAAGCTCTGTTAAAGGGATATTATTTAAACTCTCTTTAAAATCCATTTTCTACCAGCCTTTATAAGCTTATTTTTCAGCTTTAGCAAGCTTTACGATTCTACTTGTTCCCAGTCTTGTAGCTCCAAGTTCCAAGAATTTCTTTGCATCATCAAAAGAAGAAATGCCACCGGCAGCCTTTACTTCAACATTCTTTCCAGAATATTTTCTCATAAGAGCTACATCATCAAATGTTGCACCTGCTGTAGAAAAACCTGTACTTGTTTTAATAAAATCAGCACCAGAACGAGTAACAAGGTCACACATCTTTATTTTTTCTTCTTCTGTGAGTAAACAAGTTTCAATAATAACCTTCAGGATTTTCTTTCCACAAGCCTTTTTCAAAGTCTTTATTTCATTTAAAACATAGTTATAATTTTTTGCTTTAAGCATACCAATATTTATAACCATATCAATTTCAGAAGCACCATTTCTCAAAGCATCTTTTGTTTCAAAAACTTTTGAAGCTGTGGTCATATTACCATTAGGAAAACCAATTACAGTGCAAACCTTAACTTTACCAGCAAGATACTTTGCAGCTTTCTTAACATAACAAGGAGGAATACAAACAGAAGCTGTCTGATATTTTACAGCATCGTCACAAATTACCTTTATATCATTCCAAGTTGCATCTTGCTTAAGCAATGTATGGTCTACATATTTGAATACTTCATTATTTTCCATCTTATATACCCTATTTCCTCTATATAATCATAAATTGACTAGAAATTTCTATAAACTAGCCACACAAATATATTACTTCTGCTTCTTTTTGTCTTCAATAATCAAAGAGCGGATAGCTTCTATAGCAGTCTTAATAGCCATTTCTGTATCATGAGCTACAGGATTATCCAAGCCCTGCTTAGCTCTTTCCTGATTTGCCATAGCCAAAAAGATTGCACCACATCTTACACGTAAGAACTGCGAAACAATAAATAAAGCAGCTCCTTCCATTTCAGAAGCAAGACAACCCATTCTAAGCCATGCTTCCCACTTATTCTGAAGCTCATAACTTACAGGCTTAATTTCAGGAGAATGCTGTCCGTAAAAAGAATCCTTACTCTGAACAACACCAGCATGATAATTAAAGCCAAGCTTCTTAGAAGCATCTATAAGAGAATTAACAACTTCAATATTAGCAACGGCAGGATACTCAATAGGAGCATACTCACGGCTTGTACCCTCCATTCGGATAGAAGAAGTTGCAATTACAAGGTCACCACCTTTTACATCGAGTTGCATACCACCACAAGTACCAACTCTAATAAAAGTATCAGCACCACACTTTACAAGCTCCTCAAGAGCTATTGCAGCACTAGGACCTCCAATACCTGTAGAAGTAACACTAACTGGGACACCTTCCAAAGTACCTGTATAAGTCACAAATTCGCGATTATCGGCTACAAACTTAGGATTATCAAAATACTTGGCTATTTTTTCACACCTTTTTGGGTCGCCAGGTAAAATAACATAACGGCCCACATCACCTTTACCTACTTGAATATGATATTGTTTGCTCTGGTCTTCCGAATAATTAATCATAATCAAAAGTCTCCTTAAATAAAATTAAACCGTAAAAGCCTGGCGAAACCATTTCAATAAAAAATGCAGGCTAACACTTCGTTATCACTAAATAATATACCAGAAACAAGTTATTGTCTGTAATACTTATTAAAAATTTATTTCAAAAGCATTACAATTCACCCTATTCAACATTTTGAAATAATTATTTATAATAAAGCAACTTTTAGGAGTTTTACATTTATGGAACCAAAAGCAATCCCTATTACATTACTTACAGGTTATTTGGGAGCAGGAAAAACAACCTTGCTCAATTATGTACTCAATAACCAGAAAGGCTATCATGTAGCCGTTATTGTAAACGACATTGGCGAAGTCAATATAGACGAAACTTTGATTGAGAAAGGTGCAAGCATCGTTCAGGAAGATAAGAGTGTTGTACCTCTTTCTAATGGTTGTATCTGCTGTACATTAAAGCAGGATTTACTTGACCAGATTGTATCTTTAATGAACTCAGGTCGTTTTGATTATATACTTATCGAAGCTAGTGGTATTTGTGAACCAATTCCAATTGCACAGACAATTGCAGCCCTCGACGGTCAGCTTCATGGCTCAGAAGGCCAGCCACTTGTAGCAAAGCTTGATAATATCGTATCTGTAGTAGATGCAAGCCGTCTTGCAACAGAATTTAGCGGCGGAAATGCACTTCTCAAAGACGATATCGATGATGAAGATATTGAAAACCTTCTTGTTCAGCAGATAGAATTCTGTTCTACAATCATTCTCAATAAAGTTGATATGCTTTCAAAAGACGAACTCAATACAGTACGTGCTGCAGTAAGAGCTCTTCAGCCAAAAGCAAAGCTTATTGAAACAAACTTCTGTAAGGTAGAAATCAACGACATCATCAACACAAATCGCTACGACCTTGAAGAAGCTTTACAGTCACCTGGTTGGGTTGAAGAACTTTCAAAAGAGGAAGAAGAACCTGAAACAGAAGAATACGGAATCAACACATTCGTATATTACAGAAGAAGACCTTTTGACCGTGCAAAGCTTGTAGAATGGATAAAAAGCATGCCTACAACCATTATCCGCAGTAAAGGAATTGTATGGTACAGTGAAAACAGAAAACAGGCTTATGTTCTTGAACAGGCAGGTCGTAATGTTATGGAAAGTGAATACGGTC
>JAILNT010000160.1 GCA_024691265.1 Treponema sp.
TGCAGAAAATGCAGGCGTATTGTTTGAAAATGCTCTAGTCATAAAGAAAAAACTTTTCTTTGAAAAAAGAATTAGAAAAGCTCTAGAAATATCTTCCATAGAAGTCCAATAATGTATCATTTCAAAAAGTCTGTCGAAAGCAACTGTTTTGAACATATCTTTTTTTAATGTATTTGCACAAATATTAAATATTTTCTTTTCGTCCATATCTTTTTTTTCAAGAAGCATGTCTACTTTATTCAAACTTGAATTTGAAGAAAGCTGTGCAAGTTCTGAAATATTGAGCATTAAAGTCTTTTCATCAAGATGGACAAAAGTATTTGCTCCTGAATACATTGAAAAATATTCGTCAAAAGGAAGTTTTGAAGATGAATACATTCCAATAGGGAAGTTTGAAAAACAATCCATCGTTCTTATAATTTTTACAAGTTCAAAACTTCCAGGATTTTCTAATTCTGCATTTATAAGAACAATGTCAGGTTCATAGTCAAACATAAGTGTTATTAAATCTATAGCTTCTGATGTAAACTTTAAGTCATAGACATTTCTATCTAACATTGTAATAAATAATTTCTGAACCGTAACAGAAGGTTCTAGTATAAGAATCTTTTTATTCATGTAAAAGCTCCTTTACGGCATTTAATAAATTTCCACGCTTAAAATCACTTTTTGCAATAAATGCATTGATACCAGATTTTTCAAATTTAGATAAAACTTCTGGATTTTGGTCTGCTGATATAATAATAATAGGTATGTTCTGATAGTTTTCCATACGGCGAATATTATCAATCATTGTTATACCATTCATTCTAGGCATATCTTTATCTGAAATTATAAGGTCATACTGCTTTTTCTTTATTTTTTCCAAGCCTTCTATACCGTCAACAGCTTCATCTATTGCATAAGCCTCATTTTTCAAAATAGAATGCTCAATTTGCCTTGTGGTTTCAGAATCATCTACGATGAGGATTTTATAAACTCGTTTTTTTGTATTTGCCTCATATTTTTTTATATCATAGCCCCGCAAGCTTTTAAATTTCGTTATGATATCAGGAACATGCAAAATAGGAACAATATCATAATGTTCATCAAATACAATTCCCTGTAAGATTGAAAAATTTTTAAAAGCATTTGGCAAAGGTTTTACAACAAGAGAAACATACCTTTGTACACTTGAAACTATTATACCAATTCTCTGCTCCATATAATCAGCTATAAGAATTGTATCAGCTTCATTTGTTCTAACTTCTTTCTGCTCTTTGAATAAAGAAGATAAAGAATAAATAGGTATTAACTGTTCTTCCAATCTCATATATAGTTGATTTTGAAGTTTTATATATTCACTCTTTTTTCTATAAAGAATATCTACTATATGCTGAGATGGTATAAAAAATTTTTCTTTATTAGAGAAAATAAACAAGCCCTGCAAGGTTGCAAGAGAAACTGGGAAGGTTAGTATAAAAGAAGTTCCTTTTCCTTTTTCGCTTTCTATACGAACTTTTCCCTTTATTTTTTCCATATTTGTCCAAACTACATCAAGTCCAACTCCTCGTCCGGATATTTCAGTTATCTTTTCTTTTGTGGAAAAACCTGATTTGAACAAATATTGTGAAAGTTCTCTGTTGTTCATGTTTTTTATTTCATCAGCTTTTTCAGGGAAATTTTTTATGGCTTTTTCTCTTACTTTTTCGAAATCTATACCAGCACCATCATCTTTTACCGTTAATTCAATATGTTTTGTTTTTTGAACACATCTTATAGATATTGTGCCTATTTCACTTTTACCAGCTTTTTTTCTTTCCTCAACAGATTCTATACCGTGGTCTAAAGAATTTCTTACAAGATGAAGTAAAACATTACTTAGTTGTTCAAGTATCACTTTATCAAGTGCAATATCAGTTTCAGGAATATCACAATCAACTTTTTTACCCAGCTGCATAGCTTCAACAGCAATAGTATTTTCAAAAGGCTTTAATACCATCGAAATAGGAAGCATTCTAAGGTCAAAAACCTGCTGTTGTGTGTTAAATATACAAGTTTCAAGTGTAATTAAATCACTTTCAAATTGCTTTCTTATTTTAGAAATATCAGAATTTCCCGTATCTTCTTCAATGGCTTTTAAGGCATCTATCTGATGTTTTAGACGAAATTCTCTTGTAATCATATTATCAAATAGACGAATTATTTCATTTATACGGCTTAATTTTATTCTTATGGATTGTATTTCAGCTATATTGTCATCATCATCTTCTTCTTCATTTTCCAAAAGAATCTTATTCTGCTTCAATTTTTGAATATCAAGCGTCATAGAATCCATATCTATGATTTCGCCAGCAGCTATTTTATCACAGTAAGAAAGATATACATCTATACCTTCTACGCTTGAATCACTATTTTTTTTCTTTATAGTATCGCAGCATTCACTTATTTTATCTGCAACATAGCTAACAAGAACTACAAGACGGTCTGAATTTGAAATATTTTCATCTTTTACGCTTTTATATACATCTTCAATAGCATGTGCAAGTTTTTCAATATTGTTGAATCCAAGCATTCTGGAATTACCTTTTAGAGTATGTATATCTCTAAGGGTACTTGCGAGAAGTTCTTTGTCATTTGGGTATTTTTTTAGCAAAATGACATTTTTTCTAATGCTTTCAAGAAGCTCTGAAGTCTCTGCTATAAAGCTTTCTAATATATCATTTTCTACATATGCCATTTAACTTCTCCTGCTTTTTTTATGAAAGCAAAAAACACTGCCATCTGATATCTTTTCCAAAATATCTGGTGTTATATCAGAATCTATTGAAGCTACTTCATTCATAGAAACAAAGATATATCCATCTTCTGCAAGACATCTTTCTGCAAGAGTTTTTAGAATGTTCGCCCTCATTTCTCTACTAAAATATATAAATACGTTTCTAATAAATATTATATTTTGACCTGTAGGAATATCATTATTCATAGAAATACTTGAAAGATTTATCTGCTTAGTCGAAATATATCTTTTTATATCTTGAGGGAACTTAAACATTCCATCTTTAGATTTATAGTCATCAAGAAGATATTTAAAGATTCCTCCGTCTACATTTCTAATAGAACTTGCTTTATATATTCCTTCTGAACATTTTTTTAATACTTCTGTATTTATATCACTTGCAATAACAGAAGCTGTTAATCCGCAAGCTTTTGCTAAAAGCAAAAGTGAATAAGCTTCTTCTCCAGAAGAACACGCTGCAGTCCATATTTTTATTTTTGGGAAATCTTTTTTAGAAGTCCAGTTGGAAAATATCTTATTTTTTAAAAATTGGAATTGTTTTTCCTCTCTAAAAAAATAAGTTTCATTTACTGTAGATTCATTTATAAGTTCCATTAAATCATCATTATTAGTTGATAATCTTGAATAATATTTATGAAAAGCTAATTCATAAGATGTTTCAGCCTTTTCTAGCTCATTTATTTTTTTATTGACATAAGTTCTTATACCTGTTTTATGGCTTTCTCTTGGAATTATCCCCGTACGAAGAGTAATTAACTGTATCAATTTATCTAATTCGTTATCAGTTATATTCATACTTATCTCTTCCTTCTAGAAAGTTCTAATATTCTATTTGCTATATCAAAACGAGGCAAAATTTCTGAAGCTCCTCCTATTTCTATAGCAGCAGCAGGCATTCCAAAAACCGCACATGTAGATTCATCTTCAACAATTGTGTAGCCTCCATTTTCAACAATAGTTTTGCAGCCTTCTGCTCCGTCACGGCCCATTCCAGTTAATAAAATTGCAAGACAACTTTTTCCATAAAAAGAAGCTGCACTTCTAAAAAGCTTATTCACAGCAGGTTTTAAAAATCTTTCCGGAGGGTCGTTTGAAAGACTTATTACAGGGTGTCCATTCGTTTTTACAAAATTTATTACTAGATGAGTGTCCGCAGGTGCCATATAAACATTTCCAGGAAATGCTTCCTGACCATCTTTGGCTAGCTGAATAGTTATGTTACTACAGGTATTATTAAACCAGTCTGCCATCGTCTTATCTGCACCAATTTCAATGTGTTGCGTATATAATATTGGTAAAGGAAAATCTTTTCCTAAACCTGATAAAACAGAAGATACTGCTGTAGGTCCTCCTGTAGACGCTCCTATACAAAGTATTCTGTACTTTTGTTCTGCTTTTTCATCAAATATTTTGCTAGAAATATGGCTATATGAATTATTAGAAAAGCTTGAAGTTGAAGAAAATGCATCTTTTCCTGATGATTCTGAAGAATATCTCCTTATTTTTTCTAAAAGAGATGTAAAAAATGATTGATTATATGAAATCGCATTAGGCTTTATTAGATAATCACAAGCTCCCACACTCTTAGCTTTTGCTGCATAAAAACTGTCTTCTAAAAAAAGTATGACTGGTATTTTCATTTCTCTAGAAAGAATTTTAGTAGCTTCAAAGCCATTCATTCCAGGCATATTGACATCACTAAGAACTATATCAGGTTTATTTCTTTTTACGCTGTCGATAACCTTCATACCATTAGAGACTGAATCAATTATTTCGATATCAGATTCTTTTTTTAGATTCTGCTCAAGGATAGCCCTGATTATTGCAGAATCATCAACAATAATCACTTTTATCATTTTCCTACCTCTGTAAAAAATCTTCTAAGAATCATATCTGGTGAAATTAAAAGTTGCTGTTTACTCTTTTGTTTCTCATCTACATCTATAAAATGTGTTGCACATATACCACAAGAATACATTCTGTCTCGAATTGATTTAGGTAAGAGATGTAAATCTCTAAAAGATAATTCTTTACTTGTTATGTCACTATTTACTGATATAGCCAAATAACCTGAATATGGAAAAGCTGTTTCTGTATAGTTATATATATCAACACAAACATCTTTTGCAAAATCTTTCATATCCATTACAAGTACAACACCTGCATCATATATGGCTTTGCAAAGAAATTTTTTTTCCAGAAATTCTCCAAGATGTATGTGAGGTAAAGTTTCCCTATTGTAAATAATATTTTTTTTATCGTTAGGAATATTGAGATATATTCCTGACACAATATAGGAACTAGGAATAAGAAAATCTAT
>JAILNT010000168.1 GCA_024691265.1 Treponema sp.
AATCGGTTCTCACACTTTTCCTTTTCCTCACATTTTTATAATTGCATAAACTATCAATTAAACTGATAATAATATATCTTATATCAAAAAATTATGATTTTCAATTCATCGATATTAAAAACACCGCACACAATCTTCAAGTTATTATCATATTTCACTGATATACAAAGCTATATTACCAGCAAAATATTATTTCAATGCACAAAAGTAAATCTTATAATCAAATACAATATGGATAAATATCAGAAAGATTTTATAAATAACATGAAATATCTGCGTAGCATAAAAGGGCTTTCTCAGGCACAACTGGCAGAATCATGTAAAGTCGCAACAGGTACTATAGGAAATATAGAATGTGGACTTGCAAAACCTTCTTTCGATTTGATAATAGCCATAGCTTCAGTACTGAATGTTGAACCATCAGAACTATTCCAGACCACAGAAACAGAAGTCAATGTGAAACACAATCTTTTAGATGAACATAAAATTCTAAAAGATGTTTATTCTCAGCTAAAAAACTTCTTTGAATGAAAAAAACTTTATTAATCATAACTTCTTTTAGCATAGCACAGTAGGTCTATCATTATTTGATAGTGTTCAAAACTTTTTTTTAGTAATAAAATAGACATATATCAAATAGTGACGAAGAGGATAAAAATGTCTAAAAAAGGTACAATAAGCACTCATTCAATGATACTTCGTGTGTCAAAAATACATGAATTGATAGCCGGAAAAACTTACCCCACTACAGAAAAATTAAGTAAAAAGCTAGAAGTAAGCACTGCAACAATAAGTCGCGATATAGAATTTTTACGCGACAGCTGTAACGCTCCAATAGAATATGATAGTTCAAGAAGAGGCTATTACTATAGCGATGACAACTATATTCCCCAATATATAAACCTAAAAAACAATAAAAAAAAGGCAGAAGAAGTTTTTAATAAAGAAGAATTTGCAAAATATATAAACGTTCCTCTTTCAACAATAGAAAACCTTGAAAAACTTTCTGATTTGGAAATAGAAGGTCAGTCAGAACTTGAAGCAAATCTCAGCTGCAAATATTGTGGTAGAAGTTATTATAATAATAACATTTGGATAGGAATAAAAGCTTTCCCTCTTATCCCTGAATATAAATTATGTCTATCAATATATGAGGGATATCTTGATAAGAAAAAGACCGTAAGCGGTTTGTTACAGTCGCAACATCTAAACTATATTGCAGAAGATGCAGCTATAGATTATGGATATTGGCTTTATATAATTTTAGATGATAAATTTCTTACGAGTGATATAAATATAAGTCAAAAAGAATTAAAGCGACTCATTAAATTTATTTATCCTAATGCAAAATAAAACAAAAAAAGGCTTAGCTTATTATAAACAAAAGTTAAGCCTCTATTTTAATATAAGCTCTATGACAGCTCCTTGCTTTTCAGCATTTTTTGCTAAAATCTCACCACCTAAAGCATTCATTATTACAGTTGCAATAGAAAGCCCAAGCCCCGCACCTCCTGCATTTCTATTGTGAGCAGAATCCCCCCTATAAAATCTTTCAAATACATGTGGCAAAACTTTTTCATCAAAGCCAGGGCCATTATCTTCAACAGCAAGTACAATACTGTTAGCATTTCTTTTGCATGAAAGCTTTATTACACAATTTTGACCTACAAATTTAATGCTATTTGAAACAGCTACAGCAAGCACTTGATGCAGTAATTCCCCATCAGTTTCAATAAAGCTATCTAAAAATTCCTTCTCGACATAAGATTCAAACTTAACATCAGGACTAACAGCCTTATATTCATTTTCTATTCTTACAAACATGTTGTTGATAAATATTTTATCTTTCTTTAATTCTATTTGCCCATTTTCCAACCTTGCCATCTGAAGGAGATTTTTTATTATCTCATTCATCGACTTTCCTTCTTCAAGAATAGTATTAAGGGATTCTTCAAGCTGCTCAGGGTCATCTTTTCCCCAACGCTTCAAAAGTTTTGCCTCCCCGAGTATAATTGCAACAGGAGTTTTTAACTCGTGACTAACATCGCTTGTAAAACTACGCTCTCTTTCAAAATCAAACTTCAGACGGCTAAAAAGGTCGTTAAAAGTCGCTGCAAGCTGGTCTAATTCATCATTCCGGCGGCTAACGGGTAAAAGTTCATCAAAGTTTTCGCTTGATATTTTTCTTGCACTTTCCATCATTTTCATAACAGGTCGCAATGTTTTTTTAACCATGAAATAGCAGGTAAGAAAAGAAACAATTATAAGAGGGATTAATATATGAATAATAGTACGAGGAAGAAATCTTATAAATTTTG
>JAILNT010000197.1 GCA_024691265.1 Treponema sp.
TGCAGCAGAAGAAATGGCTCAAAGCATTCTTATTCAAATTTTTGCTCTTTTGGCAAGAGAAGCTCGCAGTACAGAAGATGCAGAAAAAAGACTTGCAAGATTAATAATTCCCAATGATAGTATGAATCCCACTATCTCACAAATAATAGATTATCTTAATATCCATTACTGCGAAAATATTTCTCTTAATAGCATTGCAAAAAAATTTGGAATAACAGAAAGCCATCTAAGCAGAATTTTTAAAAACGCCAGCCATTTTACTTTTGTTGAATATATAAACAGCTTAAGAATAACAAGATGCTGCCAGATATTAACAGAATCAAATAAAACAATGTTGGAAATTTCTGAATTATGTGGCTTTGGTAGTATCACTCAATTCGGAAGATGTTTTAAAAAATATACTGGAAAAGCACCTCTAAAATACAAAAAAGAGGCTTTATCAAAATTAAAATAAAAAAATTAAAAAAAAAGTGAAAAAAAGTTATTTTTTTTATTTTTAGTGATTGACAAAATATTTTGTCGGGTGTATATTAATGAAGCATTCAGCAAACAACACTGATTGCTTAGCTTACTAAAAAAAAAGCTTGGGCTATTAGCTCAGTAGGTAGAGCAACGCCCTTTTAAGGCGTGGGTCTGCAGTTCGAATCTGCAATAGCTCAATACAAAAGGAACTCTAAATAGAGTTCCTTTTTTTTTACTCTCAAAACATTTTATTTTTCTTGCCGACTAAAATAAGCGGGTATATAATCTGCTATTATGGAACAAAGTCTAACCTCAAAAGAATTCACAGCAAAAGAATTATTAGAAGCATTTTATGAACAATATGGTGGAGATAAATCTAAAATATCTATCTATTCAGCTCCAGCTCGTATAAACATTATAGGAGAACATATCGATTATAACGGAGGAAAAGTTTTTCCTGCTGCTATAGATAGATATCTATATATTGCTATTCGAAAAAGAAACGATGATAAAATCACATATAATGATTTACGTTTTCTAGGAAAATTTGAATTTAGCATAAATGACGATTTTTCATACAAAAAAGAAAATGACTATGCAAATTATCTAAATGGTATACTTTCTATATTAAAAAGAAGAGGAAATAAGCTAGACACAGGCTTTGATGCACTTATTTGCTCAAATATACCTGCTGGAGGAGGTATTTCATCTTCAAGTGCTCTTGAATGTGGTTTTGCCTATGCTATAAATGAACAATACGGCTTCAATATAAGTCGAATTGATATAGCAAAAATTGGACAGCAAAGTGAGCATGAATTTATGAATGTTCAATGCGGAATAATGGATCAATTCATAATAGCAACAGGAAAAGAAAATACAGCAGAGCTTCTAGATTGTGCCTCCTTAGCTTATGAATACGTTCCTTTAGAACTAGGCGACTATAGATTTGTTGTTATGAATACAAATAAAAAAAGAAAGCTTTCTGACAGCAAATACAATGAAAGACTTGGAGAATGTCAAAAGGGATTAAAGATTCTTCAAGATGCAGGTTGCAACATAAAAAATCTGTGTGAACTTTCTGAAAAGCAATTCGAAGAAATTAAGAATAAAATTACAGACCCTGTAATACAGAAAAGAGTAAAACATGTCGTTTCAGAAAACGAAAGAGTAAAGCTTGCTGTAAAAGCTCTAAAAGAAGGAAATCTTCAAAAACTAGGACAGCTACTTGTAGCTTCCCATGTTTCTCTGAAAAATGACTATGAAGTATCTGGAATAGAACTTGATACTCTAGCAGAAGTTGCATCTCTACAAGACGGTTGTCTTGGTGCAAGAATGACAGGAGCAGGTTTTGGTGGCTGTGCAATAGCCTTAGTACATAAAGATTCTGTACCGGCCTTTGTAGACACGGTACAAGAATTCTATGTAAAGAAAATAGGTTATAAAGCAGGATTCTTCTCTTGCTCTAGTGGGAATGGAGTTGCATATCTTGATGTGTAAGTTTTAGAACTACAAAAATCAAGGAATATAGCAATTCCAATTAAAGCAGCCTGGACTATAATCTGTAGTCCGGCTGGAACTCCCACAAAATCAAGTGCATAAAGTAAAGCTTCTACAATAAATATTCCTATAATTGCATTAAATACATTACCCTTTCCACCAAATACAGATACAGAGCCCACAATAACACCTGTTATAACAGGAAACATAGAAAAATCATAAAAGCCAGCAGTAACACAATTTTCTCGTGAACTTTCAATACAACCTGCCAAAGAATATAAAAGCATTGCAATAGCATAAACTGCAAATAATTTTATAAAAAGACAAGTTCTATTACAGGCTTTTAGATTTTGTATTCCATTATAATAATGTCCGGCTGGTAAATAATTCAAAAACACAAAAATTAATATTGCAATAACAATTAAAATTACAAACATAGTAGGCACAGAGTGGAATAAATCTTTACCTATAAAGCTTGCTCCAAGAGCAGTAAAGCCAGGTGTAAAAGTAGAAAGAACTCTGCTACCACCTTCAGGAAGCGACAAGTAATAAGATGTAACACCTGATGCTATACTACCTATAACTAATCCATTAAGGTAAGATGGAAGTCTGCAATATACTAAAAGAAATGTACTAACAGCACCAAAAATAACGCTTATTCCCAATATAATTAATAAAATAATCCATAATGGAAAGCCGTCTGATGTTTGATACATTCTTCCAAAAACATCACCATTCTGTGCAAAAGATGCGGCAACAACTCCAGCAAAACCTGCTACGGAAGAAAATGAAAAATCAGGTATACCATTTATAAGGCATAATGAAAAACCACAACCCAAGATTGCAAGAGGTGATGCTATCATAATTATATTGCGGATATTACGGGCTGTTAAAAACCCCTTATCAACAACCGCAATTATAATAATAGACAGCAACACTGCTACCTCGAGTCCATAACGTAAAAAAAACTCTTTTAACTTTAGACTCATGGTTAAATATTTTAACAATTCTAACGACAGTTCTCAAGCACAGACTTTAAAATAGCAAGTCCTTCATCAATCTCTTCATCACTGATATTCAAAGGAGGTACTATACGTAAAGTATTTGCTCCTGCAGTCGATGTACAAAGACCTGCATCAAGCAATTTCTTTTCCACATCAACAGCTTTCACAGGGAGAACGATATCAGCACCAATCATAAGTCCTCTTTGTCTTACAGCACTTACAACGGGACTTTTCCAAGAAAGGATAGCATCTCTTATTTTCTCACCCTTACTAACAACATTTTCAAGGAAACCTTTTGTCTGTAATGTTTCAAGAACAACCTCTGCTGCAGCACAAGCCAAAGGATTGCCACCAAAAGTAGACTGATGGTCACCGGCTGCAAATACACCATTTGCTTTACCGCGGAAAAGACAAGCTCCCATAGGGACACCGCCAGCAATACCTTTTGCTAAAGTTACAACATCTGGATTAAAACCAAGCTGTTCACTTGCAAGAATAGTACCCGTACGTCCCATTCCTGTTTGAACTTCATCAGCCATAACAATGGCACCAGCTTTTCTTGCAGCATCAGCCGCAGCCTTAGCCCACTCTGAATCAACAAGATTAACTCCACCTTCACCTTGAATACACTCAATCAAAAGTGCAGCTGTTGTATCATCAAAAGCAGTCTTAATAGCATTCCAATCATTAGCCTTTATAGTTTTAAAATCTGCTAAATAAGGAGCAAAACAATCAGGATGAAATTTACTCTGCCCGGTTGCAGTAAGAGTTGCAATAGTACGTCCATGAAAAGACTGTTCAAGAGTATAGATTACACGGCGTTTTTCACCACCATTTAAATATCCATATTTTCTTGCAAGTTTTATTGCAGCTTCATTTGCTTCTGCACCACTATTTCCAAAGAAAACACCTTCAAAAGATGTAGCCTTCAGAAGATTATCAGCATACTTTACCCCAATATCGCTAACAAAGTAATTACAAATATGAATCTGTTTTGCAGCCTGCTCCTGAATTGCTTTTACAAGAGGTTCATAAGCATAACCTAAACTATTTACAGCAATTCCTGCAAGAAAATCTATATATTTTTTTCCATTGATATCATATAGCGTAGCTCCCTTTCCGTGAGAAAAAGTCACATCAAAAGAGCCATAATTATTTACAACTGTCTTACTAGCCATTCAAATCTCCAAAATCAAATCTATGATACAAAAATTAATAAATCATTGTACCAACACCACGGTCACTAAACATCTCAATAAGCAAAGAATGAGGAACACGTCCATCTATAATATGGGTACGAGGAACTCCCCCTTTTCTTGCCATTACACAACACTCGATTTTAGGAATCATACCACCGGCAATAATTCCCTCTTTTTCATACTTTTCAACTTCAGAAAGTTTAATGCGTTGAATAAGAGATGTCGGGTCATTCACATCTTTTAAAACACCAGGAACATTTGTAAGTTGAACAAATTTCTCAGCACCAAGAGCAATAGCTATTTTTGCAGCAGCAGTATCGGCATTAATATTATAGCGTGCCATATCACCGTCTTCGCCTAATGCAACTGTAGATACAACTGGTATAAAGCCTTGAGAAATAAGAGATTCAATGATTTCAGGATGAACTTCCGTAACTTCTCCAACAAAACCTAAATCTTCACCAGGCTTCTTTTTAGCTCTCAAAAGACCACTATCAACACCAGAAAGACCTACAGCCTTACCGCCTTCCTGAAGAAGAAGACCTACGATATCTTTATTCAACTTTCCAGTTAAAACCATCTGAACAATTTCCATTGTTTCAGCATCTGTATATCTAAGGCCATTTACAAATTTGCTTTCTTTTCCCACACGTTCAAGCATATGGTTAATTTCCGGTCCGCCACCATGTACAAGAACTACATGAACACCAATAGTATTCAAAAGAACAATATCTTCCATAACAGCGGCTTTTAGTTGTTCATTAAGCATAGCATTTCCACCATACTTTACAACAACAACCTTATTTACCCACTGCTTGAAATAAGGCAAAGCCTGAACTAATACATCACTCCAATGCTCATTATCTAAACGAGGGTCTGTAGTTGCCTCTAATTTTTCTGCAACAACTTTATCCATATCGCTCATGACCTATAATCTCCATTAATCTTTACATAATCATAAGTGAGGTCACAACCCCATGCTGTACCAGAAGCTTTCCCATCTTCCAAAATAACATTTATAGAAACAGCATCTTCACTTAATATTTCTTTTGCAAGTCCTTCATCAAAATCAAGAGGTGTTCCATGGTCAAAAACTTCTATAGACTTTTTATTTCCCTGAGCTTCACCTATAGCATCAGTAGCTCCAGGTCTCTGCTCTCCATGAACACTTTCAAAATAAACGCTGCACTTTTCAGGAGTAAAATATTCACCACTATAACCTAAAGCACAAAGTATTCTTCCCCAGTTTGCATCTTTTCCAAAGAAAGCAGCCTTTACAAGATTTGAAGAAATAACAGATTTAGCTAAAGCTCTAGCAGTAGGAACATCAACCGCACCTGTTACATTACAGGTAACAAGACGGCTTGCTCCTTCTCCATCACCTGCAATCTTACGAGCCATTTGAGTATTCAAGCAGTTCAAAGCTTCAAGGAAAGCATCAAAATCAGCTCCCTCAGACTTTATTTCAGCATTTCCTGCCATACCATTTGCAAGAATTGTAAGAGTATCATTTGTACTTGTATCTCCATCAATAGAAACACAGTTATAAGTTCCTGCAACAGAAGAACGAAGAGCCTTCTCTAGCATTTCAGCAGAAATTGCACAATCTGTAGTGATAAAGCCAAGCATAGTACCAAGATTTATATGAATCATGCCACTACCTTTTGCCATTGTTCCAAATCTTACAGTTTTGCCGCCTATTATTGTTTCTACTGCACACTCCTTAAAATGTGTATCAGTAGTCATAATAGCAACTCTAGCCTGTTCATGACCTTCTTTAGAAAGTCCTTTAACAAGAGAAGCTATATTTGCTTCTATTTTTTCAACAGGAAGCTGCTGACCTATAACACCTGTAGAACATACAATTACATCATCTGCATTTATATTAAGCTCTTTTGCTGTGCATTCAGCCTGACGCAAAGCAGCCTTTGCTCCCTGAAGCCCTGTACAAGCATTTGCAATACCACTATTTGCTATAACAGCCTGAGCTTTTCCGTTTTCTATATGTTTTCTTGTTAATTTTACACTTTCAGCCTGAACTCTATTTTTTGTAAAAACACCGGCTACAGAACAAATCTTTTCTGAAAAAATCAACGCAGTATCATTTTTTGTACGTCCTGCCTTAATTCCACACAACATGCCATTGGCAGTAAAACCTATTGGGGCAGTAACGCCTCCTTCAATAAACTGCATACGTATACACTCCAATTACATAAATATGCAAAAGTATATCATTCTGCAACACTAGCTGCAATATATTTTTCAACATTAACTATGCAATAATTTAACATTTATTAATTTTTATCTATATAGAGTTCAAGCTTAAATATAAAAGACATTAGTTCATTAAAAAATATTCTATAAATAACATATATAGCGTATAAAAATGCATGTAAATATATTTTTAACTTGACAAAACTTTAGTGATACTTCATACTGTTTTCATGCGTAAAAATACCAACCTACT
>JAILNT010000223.1 GCA_024691265.1 Treponema sp.
GATTCGGCTTCTTTTTCTATTGAAAAGGGTGAATTTGCTGCAATATCAGGTCCATCTGGTTCTGGAAAATCAACTTTATTAAATATGATAGGTTTAATAGATTTGCCTTCATCTGGTTCTATTTTGCTTGATGGTGTTGATGTTTATGAAGGTATAAAACTTGAAAATACTGTGAAAACTCCTTTGAGTCTTGATTCAAGGCTTACAGAACTTAGACGTTCACATCTTGGCTTTATATTTCAGACTTTTAATCTTATTCCAGTTCTTAATGTATGGGAAAACATAGAGCTTCCGTTGAAGCTGGGGAAATCTCCTGCTTATTCTATGTCTTTGAGTGAAAAAAAAGACTGGATAGAATTTCTTTTGAATACTGTGGGTTTAACAGATTGGAAAAATCATAAACCTTCAGAACTTTCAGGAGGACAGCGTCAGAGAGTTGCTATTGCAAGAGCTTTAGTTACAAAAGCACCTGTTATTCTTGCTGATGAACCAACTGCAAATCTCGATAGCAAAAATGGTGATCAGATTCTTGATTTGATGAAAAAATTGAATGAAGAACTTCATACAACTTTTGTTTTTTCAACGCATGATGCAAAAATTGTAGCTATGTCGAACCATGTTATAAAAATTAGAGATGGCAAGATTTTAGAGAAGTAATATAATTTCCCATTGCTTTAGTATTTTATTTAGATGCTAAAAAATAGCTGTTTTGGCTTAAATCTTATCAATATTAGCAGGTAAATTGGCTAGACTTTCGGTATAATCAATATTATACTAGTATATTGCTAGGTTTTTATATGAATTATACCTGGGAGGTTTTATGAAAATATCAACACGTGGCCGTTATGCACTACGTTTTATGATTGATTTAGCCCAGCATAATAATGGGGAATATACAGCTCTTAAAGATATTTCTGCTCGGCAGAATATTTCTATAAAATATCTTGAGCAGATAACTTCTCTTTTAAGCAAATTTGGACTTCTTATAAGTGTAAGAGGTCCTCAGGGAGGATATAAACTTTCTAAGGCACCTGAAAAATATACAGCTGGTGAGATTCTTCGTATAACAGAAGGAAATCTTGCTCCTGTAACTTGTCTGGAGCAGGCTGTAAATACCTGTGAAAGAAGAGAATCTTGTCCTACATTAAAACTTTGGGAAGGATTATATAAGGTTGCTAATAATTATTTAGACAGTGTTAGTCTAGAACAGCTTGTTCAGGACGCAAATCCTTCTTGTGCTTATGATTATGTTATCTAGTTAATCTTTATTAATTTATCATGCAGAAGTACGATTGTATTTCTGCTTTTTTATTTCTAATAATTTTATAGTTTTTTACTAGGAAATTATCATAAATCTATTGACAACTAATTTTACTTGCTGTAATCTAGGTATTACATACTAAATAACTAGGTTTTATTGCAATACAACAATATTGGAGGCATTTATGGCAGAAAGAATTGCAAAGAAAGTTACAGATTTAGTCGGACATACACCTTTACTTGAATTGAGTAATGTAGAAAAGAAATATAATCTCAAAGCTCGTATCTTAGCGAAGCTTGAATATTTTAATCCAGCTGGAAGTGTAAAAGACAGAATTGCTAAAAATATAATTGATGATGCTATAAAGAATGGAAAGATAACTTCTGATTCTGTAATTATTGAACCTACTAGTGGTAATACAGGAATTGGGCTGGCAATGGTTGCTGCAAGTTATGGACTAAAAGCTATTCTTACAATGCCTGAAACTATGTCTGTTGAAAGACGTAATCTTTTAAAAGCATATGGTGCCGAAATAGTTCTTACTGATGGTGCTAAGGGAATGAAGGGTGCTATTGAAAAGGCAAATGAACTTGCTGCAAACACTCCTCATAGCTTTATTCCAGGTCAGTTTACTAATCCTGTAAATCCTCAGACTCATTTTGAAACAACAGGTCCTGAAATCTGGGAAGATACAGATGGAAATGTTGATGCCTTTGTTGCTGGAGTTGGTACAGGCGGAACTTTATCGGGTGTTGGAAAATATTTGAAGTCAAAAAAATCAGATGTAAAGATTTATGCTGTTGAGCCTGCAAGTTCTCCTGTTCTTTCACAGGGAAAAGCTGGGCCTCATAAGATTCAGGGTATTGGAGCCGGTTTTGTTCCTGATACTTTGGATACAAAGATTTATGATGAAATTATTCCTGTTCAGAATGAAGATGCTTTTGCTTCTGGACGTGATTTTGGTAAAACTGAAGGCGTTCTTGTTGGTATTTCTTCAGGTGCTGCACTTTGGGCTGCAATAGAGCTTGCTAAACGTCCTGAATATGAGGGAAAAACTATTGTTGCATTATTACCTGATACAGGAGACCGCTATCTTTCAACAGCTTTGTTTTCAGAATAATTTTTAGATAAAAAAATACAGCTTTTAGATTTTTTTCTCTAAGAGCTGTATTAAAATTAAAAAATAAAAATTCTATATCGAATCAGTTTTTATAACATTTCCTTGTAAGTCATATAAACTAACTTGTTTATTTTCGTATATTGCATAGCCTGCAGGAGTTCCTCCCTTTGGAAGTGAAATGGAACCTGGGTTACAAATTAAAAGACCCTTTTCGTTTTTGTGCATTTCCTGAATATGGGTATGTCCATAAAGAAAGATTTGACCTGAAAGTTTTGGAAGATTATCAGGGTTATAGATATGTCCATGTGTGCAGAAAATCTTTACCCCATTGTCTACAACAAAAGAATAATCAGAAAGGACTGGAAATGATAGAAGCATTTGGTCAACTTCTGCATCGCAATTTCCTCTGCAAGCTATAATTTTGTCAGCTAAAGGATTTAATAATTCTACGACACCTTTTGGGTTATGTCCTTCAGGAAGGGGATTCCTTGGACCATGATAAAGAATATCGCCTAGCAAAATAAGATAATCTGCATCATGCATTTTATATTGTTCAAGAACTTTTTTTAATGCACTTTCTGAACCGTGAATATCAGAACAGATAAAATATTTCATAATTTTTCTTTTTCTCCTTTATTTTAATATTTTATAGTTATAGCAATTCCTGCAGGAAGTGGTGTTATAACTGTGTTTTTTGTTTTGTGAAGATAGGGAACTAAAAAGCCGCAGGCAGAACCTAAAATTGCTCCTGATATAACATCTGTTGCAAAATGGTTGCCGCTTAAAACTCTTAAAACTCCTGTTGTTGTTGCAAAAGAAAGACTTCCTATCCATACTGGTATTTTCCATTTTGAATCTGGATTATAGCTAGAGAATGTATAGGCTGTGAAAACTGCGGCTGCAAAGGCATTGGTTGTATGTCCGCTTAGCCATGAGTTAAGATAATCCCCCTCTTCTATATCACTTGAAGGTCCCCCTTCGTAATACATGTAAGGGCGATTTCTGTCTACACAGTTTTTTAGAACTCTTGCAGTTCCTGTTGCCAAAAGCATTGTTTCTGCATACATAAATGCAATTTTTATGTAATCGTCAGAAGTTGCCATAGTTAAAAGAGGAAGTGCTACAGTCGTGTAAACTGTAATATCACTTATAGTGCTTATAGTGTTGTTGTAAGAATGCATGAAAAATCTGTCAAATGCATTTACATTACTTTTTTCAAGCAGCTTTCCGTTCCATTTTTCTGTTTCAGAAAAATGTTCATTAAGAAGACATGCTGTCCATTCTGTAATACCTATCGAAAAAAGCGAAATATCAAGGGCTTTTTTGTATTCAAATGGACTATCAGCATTATTTAAAATATTTTCTTTCTTTCCTTTATCCAGGATAATAGAATCACTTTGTTTTGATTCTGCATTATCCTGGGCAAAAAGAGGAAGATTGAATAATAAGGCAGTTAGGATTGATATAGTTGTAACCTGTCTTTTATTCATAATGACCTCATTTATTTTAAATTTATTTTACTACATTCATAAAGAATGATAGCGGCAGCTTGTGCTACATTAAGGCTTTCAACTGGTGCTGTATTTCCTTCTTTCATTCCTGTAAATGGAATAATTACAAGTTCATCACAGCAGTCTTTTACAGCCTGAGAAATACCGTGTTCCTCATTTCCTAATATTATAAGAGCCGGTTTTTCTGCACAAAGGGTGGATATTGCAGAAACAGAAACTTTTGCATCTACTGCAGTTCCTATTATTTCCATCTTGCCTTTCATATCTTGAAGTAAACGAGGTATAGAACGAATAGAATAAACATTTACATGTTCCATTCCACCTTGTGCCACTCTATATGAGCTTGTAGTGATAGAGCTTTGGGATTCATCAAGAGGTATAACTATATTTTTTACACCAAAGAAAGCTGCACTTCTTACAATTGCTCCAAGATTATTAGCATTTCCAACTCTGTCGAGAATGACTGCACTTTCTTTATTTTCTATCCAAGAAGATGCAATTGATGTTGTTAATGCTGCAATTTTTGGAGTTTCAATCATTGCAACTACTCCCTGATGATGTACAGTTCCGCTAAGACGTTCCAAATCTTTTGGACTTTCTACCATATTATAAGGAGCTTTTCTTGCAGCAAGCTTTTTACAGGCATCACCAAAATCATGCACTCTATCGCATGTAAAATAAAGTCGTTTTACTCTGTCGATATTGTTGTCTACCAGAGCTTTTACAGCTGCAAATCCGCAAACTGCAAGTTCATTGTTCTGAGTGTTCTTCATTAAAGATTCCTTATTTTGTAGGTGTTTCAGGAGTTTCTTTTTTTGCAGGTTTTCCATCAACTAAATCTGCGGCTCCTGATTCTACATATTTCTTCAACTGGAATGCTGCAACTTTTGGATTCATTACAACAGAAGGACCGGCAATACAACCTCCTTCACAAGCCATAACTTCAACAAGGTTAGGGCAATTTACAGGGGTTGGCATTGTGCCTGCGTTAATTTTTCCATATTGAGCAAGCATTTTCATTCCAGCTTTATTGAGTCCATTAATTATTGTTGGTCTCAAGATTGATTTGTCATGTAATCTTATTTTTACAGAATTTGCAACTCCTCCACTTACAGCGAAGTTTCTACCGCTTTCTGTAGGAATAATTGTTGGCTTCATTGATTCAACCTGGGCAACATTTATTCCTTTTGCTTCGAAGAATGCTGCAACTTCTTCTGCTGAAAGTACATAATCAACAAGTTCATCGTCAAAACCTTCACGGCGTTTTGCAAGACAAGGTCCAATGAACACTGTGATACAATCTTTATCAGCTTTTTTTGCAATTTCTGCTGTATAGTGCATAGGGCTTCTTGTATCAGAAATACAAGAAGAAAGTTCTGGTACATGTATTTTTACAGCTCTTACATAAGCCGGACAACAAGAAGTTGTCATCATCTTGTCACCGCGTGCCATTCTTTCTTCAAATTCTGCAGCTTCTTTATCTGCACATACATCAGCACCAATTGCTACTTCCCATGTTCTTGAGAAACCACACATTTTCAAGGCTGCTTCCAGCTGTCCTACTTGAACTTTGAACTGACCTGCAATAGCTGGAGCATATAAAGCTACAACTTTTTTGCCGCTCATTATGTGTTTTATAACATCAACAAGCTGACTCTTATCCATCATGGCACTAAATGGACATTCTCTCATACAGTTTCCACAGAAGATACATTTGTCAAAATCGATTTTTTCTCTTCCGTCTTCACCTTTTGAAATTGCTCCAACTGGACAAGCTTCTTCACAAGGTACTGGGATTTTGATAATTGCATGATATGGACAGTTTTGCATACAAAGTCCACAGTTTATACATTTGGCAGGGTCAATATGAGAATGCCTGTCTTCTCCAACTTTTATAGCCTGTTTTGGACAGTTAACTTCACAAGGGCGGGCAAGACAGCCCTGACAGGCATTTGTTACCATATAATGAGTTTTTACACAGGCATTACATGCTTCATGTAAAACTGTAAGCATAGGCCACGTAGGTTTTTCTCTGTTTAGTGCTTCCTGGGCAACATCTTCGAGTTCTACATCATCATCAAAATCTTCTACAGACATTCCAAGTCTTGCCATAACTCTCATCTTCAAGATTTCTCTATCATGATATATACAGCATCTAATTGCCTTGCTGCCTTTTGGAGCAAGTTCTTTAGGAATAAATCTGACTTTCTGTAAAAGTGTCCCTTCTAATTGCATTTTTGCAATTTTGACAAGAATTTCGCGTTTTAATAGAGACGCATTATTGTTGATGTTAAGCATTTAGACCCTCCCTGTATTTCAGGTCAAATTAAAACGAGATTAACCTTTAAGAATTAATCTCTTGAAAAGAATAAAAATAAGTGTATTGAAAGAATACATCATTTTATAGTTTTCTGCTACTTAGATATTAAAATAAGGATAAAGAATTATAAAAAATGTTTGACGAGTTAAAGATGTGAGTTTATACTATGTTTACGTTAACGCAATATTGATTTTTTATGGAAAAAAAGAACATGACTATTACAGAAATAGCAAGGCTTGCAGGCGTTTCTATAGGGACTGTAGATAGGGTACTGCATAATAGAGGCAGAGTTTCTCCTGAAACAGAAAAAAGAATACGTGCAATTGTAAAAAAATATGATTATCAACCAGACCCGCTGGCTCGTCATCTAAAAAAACATACTAAATATAAGATAGGTGTTCTTCTTCCTTCTTTAGATACTGGAAGTGGTTATTGGAATAAAGTTTATGAAGGAATTGAAAATTATATAAAAAATGACCTTGTAGCTTTTTCTTTTTCGCTGGAATCTTTTTTCTTTGAACGAAAGGAAGAAGGAAATTTTGAAGAACAATATAAAGCTATGCAGGCTTCTGATTGTAATGCCTATGTTATTGCTCCTGTTTTGCAGAAGAAAATAACGGATTTATTGCTAGAAAATAGTCTAGATAAACCTTTTTGTTTTGTTGATTCAAGTATTCCTGATATGGAAAGTAATATTTCTCCAAATAAATTGCCTTTGTCTGTTATCGCTCAAAATCCTTATAAGGCGGGTTTTATAGCTGGTAAACTGACTCAAATGATTGGAGCAAGAGAAGGAACTTATATTGTTCTTGAAGTTTATGGAAGTGCTTATAACCAAAATGAAAGGGCAAGAGGTTTTTGTGCCTGGTTTGAGAATAAACAAGCTTGTAAAGCTGTTCATGTAGTTGTTGAAAATAATATGCATTCAATGTCTGCAAGTATAAAAAATTGTGTAGAAAACCTTTTCAAAAAATACAGTGATATAGCAGGAATTTGTACTGTCAGTGTTGAAGTTCAATTTGTTGCTGATTTTATAAGGGAAGCAAATATAAAGAATGTAACAATAACAGGTTTTGACCTTATAGATGAAAATGTTCGTTTATTGGAGGCTGATGAAATTAATTGTCTTATAGATCAAAAGCCTGTTGAACAGGGAAGATTAGCAATAAATCAACTTTATAGAAAATTAGTTTATGAAGAAAATCCTGTTAAAAAAACAGATATTCCAATAGAAATTTATTTTAAAGAAAATCTTTTATAGAAGCCATAAAATAAGGAGTTGCTGCTATGAATAAAAATGTTATTGAAATTGAAAGCGGTAAAGCAGTTCTTGGTATTGAATTCGGTTCTACAAGAATAAAAGCTGTTTTAATTAATTCAAAAAATGAACCTATAGCTTCAGGAGCCTATGACTGGGAAAATAGTCTTGTTGATGGAATATGGACTTATTCCATGGACGAAATAATGGCAGGTCTAAAAGGCTGTTATGCAGCTCTTAAAAAAGATGTAAAAGAAAAGTTTAATGTAACTCTAAAAAGAATAGCTGCAATGGGTGTAAGTGCTATGATGCACGGTTACCTGGCTTTTGATAAAGATGATAATTTGCTTGTTCCTTTTAGAACATGGCGTAATACTATTACAGCTGCTGCTTCTTCAAAACTTTCTTCTATTTTTAATTATCCGATTCCTGAAAGATGGAGTATTGCTCATCTTTATCAGGCTCTTCTTAATAATGAAGAACATGTTCCTTGCGTTGCATATTTTACAACTTTAGATGGTTTTATTCACTGGAAGCTTACTGGTAAAAAAATAGCCGGTATTGGAGATGCTTCTGGAATGTTTCCTATTGATACTGCTACAAAAGATTTTAATAAGTCTATGATTGCAAAATTTAATGAGCTTCCTGAAGTAAAGGTGATGCCATGGACTCTTGAAGAAATCTTACCGGAGGTTCTTGTTGCAGGAGAAAATGCAGGGGTATTGACTTCTGAAGGTGCAGCTATTCTTGATGCTGAAGGGGATTTGGAAGCAGGCTGTCCTTTGTGTCCTCCTGAAGGTGATGCAGGAACTGGAATGGTTGCTACAAATAGCGTTTCTGAAAGAACTGGTAATGTTTCTGCTGGTACTTCTGTTTTTGCGATGGTAGTTCTTGAGAAAGAGCTTTCTAAAGCTTATAACGGGCTTATAGATTTAGTTACAACTCCAGATGGAAAACTTGTTGCTATGGCACATGCAAATAATTGTACTGGTGAGTATGACAAGTGGATTAAGGTGTTTGGAGAAGTTGTAAAAACTTTGGGCTTTGATGTTTCTAAAGCAGAACTTTATGACAAACTTCTTTCAAAAGCTTTGGAAGGTGATAAAGATTGCGGAGGTCTTATTCCCTATAACTATATTTCAGGCGAAAGTATGACAGGCTTTAGTGAAGGCAGAACTTTGTTTGTACGTACTCAGAATAATAATTTCACTTTATCGAATTTCATGCGTGCACAGCTTTTTACTGCCCTAGGTGCTCTTCGTACAGGTATGGACATTTTATTTGATAATGAACATGTGAAAATTGATAGTCTTACTTGTCATGGTGGCTTTTTCAAGACTGCTGATGTCGGCTTAAAGGTGATGGCTAGTGCTATGCATACTTCTGTTTCTGCTCTTGAAACTGCAGGAGAGGGAGGTCCATGGGGAATGGCATTGCTTGCTTCTTATCTTGTGAATGGAAATAGAATGTGTTTGGGAGAATGGCTTGAAAAAGATGTTTTTGCTTCTAGTAAAAAAACTATCCTTACTCCTGAACAATCTGATGTAGATGGCTTTAATGCATTTTTTGAAAATTATAAAAAGGGACTCCCTGTATTAAGGGCTGCTGTTGAAAATATAAAGTAGAATATAAAGTATTTTTATATGTAATATAAGGAGATAATATATGATTGATTTATCAAGTTATGAATTTTGGTTTCTGACAGGTAGTCAGGATTTGTATGGAGAAGAAACCTTAAAACAGGTTGCTATTGATTCTAAAAAGATTGTTGAAGAATTAAATAAGTCTTCTGATATTGCTTGTAAAATTGTCTGGAAAGAAACTTTACTAACTCCGGAATCAATTCATAAGACTTTAGAAGAAGCTAATGCTGATGATAGATGTGCTGGTGTTATTTGCTGGATGCATACTTTTAGCCCGGCAAAAATGTGGATTGCTGGATTGAATGCTTATAAAAAGCCTTTGCTTCAGCTTAATACACAGTTCAATGTAAAGATTCCTTATAGCACTATGGATATGGATTTTATGAATCTTAATCAGAGTGCTCATGGTGATAGGGAATTTGGATATATTACTGCACGTATGGATATTCCAAGAAAAGTAATTGTAGGACACTGGAGTTCTAGCCGTACTCAAAAGAGAATTGGAGATTGGATAAGGGCTGCATGTGCTGTTGCTGATGGAAAAACTCTGCGTATTGTTCGTTTTGGTGATAATATGCGTGAAGTTGCTGTTACAGATGGAGACAAGGTTGGAGCTATGATGAAGTTCGGCTGGTCAGTTCCTTATTATGGAATTGGTGACCTTGTTGAATATATGAATAAAGTAACAGATAAAGAGATTAATGACCTTATTGAAGTTTATAACAAGGAATATGAAATTGTTTGGGGTGATGATAAGGAATTTACGCTTGAGCATATAAAAGAGCAGGCAAAAATTGAAATTGCTTTGAGAAGATTCTTAAAAGATAATAATGCAAATGCTCTTTGTACAAATTTCCAGGATTTGCATGGAATGAAGCAGCTTCCAGGTCTTGCAATTCAGAGATTATTAGCAGATGGATACGGTTTTGGTGCAGAAGGCGATTGGAAAACTGCTGCTATGGTTCGTACATTTAAAGTAATGACAGCCGGCCTTGTTGAAAATGGAAAGGGTAATGCCTTCATGGAAGATTATACATATAATCTTGAAGATGATAATGGCTTGAATCTTGGTTCTCATATGCTTGAAGTTGACCCTCAGGTTGCTGTTTCTAAACCAAAAATTGAAGTTCACCCTTTGGGAATAGGTGGAAAAGAAGATCCTGCCCGTCTTGTATTTAATGCTGCAAAGGGAAAAGCTCTTGTTTCCGCTGTTGTTAACATGGAAGGACGTTTCCGTTGTGTTGTTAATGAAATTGAAGTTGTTGAACCGGCAGAAGATTTCCCTAAACTTCCTGTAGCCCGTATGCTCTGGAAGCCTTTCCCTAATCTTGAAACTTCTGCTGAAGCTTGGATTTTAGCTGGTGGTGGTCACCATACTGCATTTTCAAATATCATTACGAGCGATATGATTCGTGATTGGGCAGAAATGGTTGGTATTGAGTGTGTTGTTATTGATGAATGCACAAAGATTCCTTCTTTCCGTAATGAGCTTAGATGGAATGATGCTTACTGGACAGGAAGAAAATAATGGCAAGTTTATATCAATCATTAAAAGAAGAAGCTTTTGAAGCTAATATGCAGATTCCTGCTCAACATCTTGCAATTTATACATGGGGTAATGTGTCTGCCTTTAATCCTGATTTAGGCGTGTTTGCAATAAAACCGTCTGGAGTTCCTTACCCTGAACTTACTGTTGATAGTATGGTTGTAGTTGATTTGGAGGGAAATAAAGTAGAAGGTTCTCTAAATCCTTCTTCTGATACTTTGACACATTGTGTTTTGTATAAAAAATGGGCAGTTGAAGGAAAAGCAAAAATAGGAGGCATCGTTCATACTCATTCTACTTTTGCAGTTTCATGGGCTCAGGCTGTTCGTCCTATACCTCTTTTTGGTACGACTCATGCAGACCATATTCAAACTTCTGTTCCTTGTACTCCTTATATTTCAAAAGAAGCTTTAAAAAGAAATTATGAGCTTGAGACAGGAAATCTTATAGTTAAGCATTTTGCAGATGAAGAATTGAATCCTTCTGAAACAACAATGGTTCTTGTTGCAGGTCATGGACCTTTTACCTGGGGAAGTAATGCTGCAAAGGCTGTTTATAATGCTGCTGTTCTTGAAGAATGTGCAAAAATGGCAGCCTTTACAGTTTCTATTAATCCTGCTGCAACTACGCTTCCTGATTATATAATTGACAAACACTATATGAGAAAGCATGGACCTAATGCCTATTATGGTCAGCCTGGTAAATAGTTTTTCGTATTCTGCATTGTGTAATTAAAAAACTGACTTAATTTTCCAAGACAGTTAGCCGAAAATTGATTGTCTTGGAAAGCTTTTATTTTAAGTTTTTTATGATTGGATAATCATTTAAGTTGAAGATTTGAAACTATGGTGTATAATGATGGGTATGGAATTAATTCAAAACATGATTGAATATTATGAAGAGTTGTATCCTGTAACGGATGAACAGAAAAAATTTTACTCTAAAGAGATTGAAAAATATCAAACTCCTACAAAAGTACTACGCATCGGTTGTGGTACAGGGCAGTTTGAAAATTATCTTGCAAAGAAAGGGCTTGATGTAACAGGTCTTGAAACCTCAAGAGAATTACTTGATTCTGCTAATAGAAGACGTCGTACGCAGCTTATGGCTATTCGCTTTTTTCAGATGTCTACCATTGAGATGTCTAGATTTCTTGGAAAAGGCTTTTATGATATAATTTCATGTCTGAATGATAGAATACTTTTTATTCATGATGAAACTTTAATGAAAAAATTTTTCTTTGATTGTAAGCAGCTTCTTGCTCCTGGTGGAGAGCTTATAATTCAAATGACAAATTTCAATCATATTTCCCGTGCTCCTGTAGTCCAGCTTTCAGTTAGAGAAAGTATAAGAGCGAAGCTTTTTACAGATATTATCAGTGAAGAAAATGGCGGTATATATCTAAAGCAGTATGTTGAAACTGGAAATGGAAAACTTCTTCCAGTAATTGAAAAGGCTGCTATTTATCCTTTAATAAAAGAAGAAATTGAAGAATTTGCAAAGAATGCAGGATTTAAAGAAGTCAGTTTCTATGGTGATTATAATATGTCTCCTTTGACTGATGAATGTGAAAATCTTGTTTGTATTGCAAGATAAATGTTTATAGTTCTATGTGAT
>JAILNT010000231.1 GCA_024691265.1 Treponema sp.
ACGCCTAAATGAAATGGCAGCAGAATTATATGCAGCAGCAGAAAAAGAAACAGATCCCGAAAAGAAAGCAAAGCTTTTGAAAGAAGCTAAGAGACTAGCAGATGAAGCACTAGCAAGAAATCCAGATAGTGCAGAAGCAAAGGAGATGCAGGCAAAAATATCGAAAGCTGTAAATAAACAAAATTCTGCTGAGGCAAAAATGAAAGCTTCTGATTTAGCTGCTAAACAGGCAAAAACTGCTTTGGATAAAGGTGATATAAATACAGCTGTATCCAAATATGAGGAAGCTCGTAAAGCCTTGCCAGCAGGAGGAAAATCTAAAGACGAAGACTCATTGGCAAGTAGCAGACTTACTGAGATGGCTGAAGATTTGTATGATGCTTCTAGAAAGGAAAATGATTTATCTAAAAAAAATAAATTACTAGATGAAGCTAAAAAATTAGCAGATGAAGCTGTTTCAAGAACTCCTGGAAGTGCTATTGCAAGAGATATTCAGGCTAAAATTAATGATTATAAGAATTCGATAACAGCTGCAAATAAAGCTATGGAATCTAAGATGAAAGCTTCAGATACAGCTGCAAAGCAGGCAGGAGATTTACTTGCAAAAGGCGATGTAGATGCTGCAATAGCAAAGTATGAAGAAGCTTTAAAATCTTTACCAAATGGAACTGCTGAAGAAAAAGATTTGGCTTCTAAACGTTTGGCAGAAATGGCAGCAGAATTATATGCAGCAGCAGAAAAAGAAACAGATCCTGAGAAAAAAGCAAAGCTTTTGAAAGAGGCAAAAAGGCTTGCAGATGAAGCTGTCTCACGAAATCCAGCTAATACTGATGCAAAAAGTAAGCAGGCAAAAATAGCATCTGCATATAAATCTGCAGAAAATGAAGCTAGTGCTATTTCTGCTCAAAAGACGGAAGCAGAAGTTAAAAAGAATTTATCATTGGCAAAAGAGGCAATTTCAAAAGCCGAAAATGCATCAGATGCGGCAACTAGAAATAATTTCTATAAGCAGGCAAAAGATTTTGCTCAAACAGCTAGTAATTTACAACCTTCAAATGATGAAGCTTTGTATTTATTAGGTAAAAGTTCAGCTGCATTAAAAGACTATAACACAGCATTAACAGCACTTAATAAAGCAACTGCAATAAATCCTAATAACTATCAATATTTTTATGAACTTGGAAGAGTTCAATTTTCTCTTAAAAAATATGCTGATGCTGCAACTTCATTTGAAAAATCTTCAAAATTGAATCCAAGTTTTGCTAATGCACAGTTTAATTTAGGTGTTTCTTATGAAAGACAAGGAAAAATAAAGAATGCATTAGATTCATATATAAAGGCTTATACTATAAATCCTCAATATGAAAAAGCATTTGTTTCTGCCGGTAATATGCAGCTTCAAACTGAAAATTACCCAGATGCAATAATAGCTTTCAATAAAGCTATTTCTATAGATTCAAATGATAAGAATGCATGGCAAGGTTTAGGTACAGCATATTCTGCACAAAATAAATATGCAGATGCTGAAAAAAGTTATAGGTCTGCACTTGCTTGTTTAGCTCCTGGCAAAAAAGATGCTATGACAAATTATAATTTATCTACCGTATTATATGAACAGAAAAAGTTGGCAGAAGCTTTGACTTATGCACAAAAAGCCTATGACGATAGAAGTTCAATAAAAGATAGTAAAGCTGTAAGCACAATAGTTTATAACTATGCTTTAATTAGTCAGGAAAACAAACAGCTTGATAATGCTATAAAATTGTATCAGGAATCTCTAACGCTTGATTCTAAAAACATAAAATCTTTAGTTAATCTCGGAATCATTATGCTAGAGAAGAAAAATGTTGATGAATCAGAAAAACTTTTGCTACAAGCCTATAATATGGATAATTCTAATTTTGAAGCTAATAATAACCTTGGTAGTGTTTACAGGGAGAAAAAAGATTATGAAAAATCTATAAAGCATTATCAAAATGCTCTTCGTTCTCAACCAGGAAATGAATTAGTACGTTCAAATCTCGCTGCAGCTTATGCTAGTGCCGGTCAGTATAAAAATGCTAAAGCTGCCTATGATGATGTCATTAAGCAAAATAATAATAATTGGCAGGCTTATATAGAAGCTGCAAAAGTTAGTATGTCATTAAATGATACTATATCAGCAGAAGCTTATCTAAAAACTTTGCAAAGTAGAAATCCTTCGTATAAATCTGAAGAGGTTAATACACTTATGAAAGGAATAAAGTAATGACTAATTTGTAACATTATGTTATTTTACTTGTTTGTGAATTGAGCTATAAACCAAAAGTTTGTAGCTCAGAACAATTTTAAGGAATGTCCATTTATGAAGAAAATTTTATCAATTGTTACTACTTTTGCCATATGTATACTTTCTGCCGGCATAGCTGCAGTATGCTTTTCTTGTGCTTCAACAGAGCCTTTAGTTATGGCTAATTATTCCCCTGTTGCAATATTATCTGTAACTAGCAATACTACTGTTCCTTGGTATGATGCAGACAAAAAAGCAAATACTGATGAAGAAGATGAAGTAAATGAAGATAGTGTTATTAATTCCATGTTGAATAATACATTGAATTCAAAAAATCCTGAGATTTCATCAAAAACAGATCGTATAAATGAAGCTGAGAAAATTTTAAGAGATTCTTTAGCAGAATCTGGTATGAAGTTACTCGATAAAAATATTGTATTAAACTCCTCTTCATATAAATATGTAAATGGTAATATGCTTGATTTTTTAACAGCTTATTGCATTCCCGATGGTTATAAAAAATTATCTTCAGATTCTAGTAAGGTTACTCGCATGATATTAAATGAAGTCGGTGCTAAAGCTGGCTTGTTTGTAGTTTTCCAATTTGAAAAAGAAAGGGTATCAGGTTCTGTATCGTCTGGAGTTCGTGCAAGAACTACAATGACAGTTAGATTTGTAAATGAAAATGGAAAAGTTATTCTTAGAAAAGATTTTGTTGGTGTTTCAACAACAACAGTTCCTTTTGTGAATAGAAAATATGATAAAGATGCTCTTGTAGATATCATACCAGAGTCTATAAAAGCAGCTATAACTCGTTTTGTTTATAGTTTTGACTTAACTGGAGTCGATTCTAGCGATAATGTCCTTGTTGAAAATCCTGTTAGTGAAGAGGGTACTGCAATTCCTCTTCCTGTAAAAAAGACAAATGAGGAAGAGAATTTACCTATAGCTAATGAGTCTGTAAAAGAAGATACTGCAACTGTAAAGAACGAAGATGATATACAGACAAGATTAGAAAAATTAAATAACCTTTATAAGCAGGGATTGATTTCTGAAGAAGATTACAATAAACGTAAAAATGAAATACTTAGTGAAATCTAATTTCTTAAAATATTAATATGATTTTTTACGTTTATTGTAATCTTCTTCAGAAATCAATCCCTGCTTATAAAGGTTATTTAATTTTTCTAATCTT
>JAILNT010000249.1 GCA_024691265.1 Treponema sp.
TAAAATTGGACAGAGTATTCTGTCATGAAATAACAACACCTATAGCTATTAACGACCTAGTATCACGCAACAAAGACAGAGTTTTTGATGCAAGTAAAATAAAGGCTGTTATTGACCATGTTTCACCGGCAAAAGATTCTAAATGTGCCATGCAGGAAAAGATATTGCGTGACTGGGCTCACCGCAACAATATTAAAGACTTTTTTGATATTGGAGCAAACGGAGTTTGTCACGCTATATTCCCTGAAAAAGGCTATGTTCGTCCAGGCTTCACTGTAATAATGGGTGATAGCCACACCTGTACACATGGAGCTTTCGGAGCATTTGCAGCCGGAGTTGGAACAACAGACCTTGAAGGCGGTATCTTAAAGGGTGTGTGCTCATTCAGAGAACCAAAAACAATAAAGTTCGTTTTGAATGGAAAACTCAAGGACGGTGTATTTGCAAAAGATGTAATTCTGTTTTTGATTCAACAGATTGGCGTAAACGGAGCTACAAATTGTGTTACAGAATTCACAGGTCCTATTGTTGATAATTTCACAATGGAAGAACGCATGACAGTATGTAACATGGCAGTAGAAGCTGGTGCTACATCTGGAATATGTTTCCCTGATATGACTACAGTAGAATATTTATGGCCATTCATAAAAGATGAATTTGCTTCAAAAGAAGATGCCTTAAAGGAATACAGCAAGTGGGTAGATGATGAAGATGCAGAATATGAAAAGATTTACACATTTGACTTGTCAACTTTGGAACCAGTATGTACAATTAATTATAAGCCAGATCAGGTAAAGAAAATATCTGAGATGGCAGGAACAAAGGTTGACCAGGTATATATCGGAAGCTGTACAAATGGCCGCATCTCAGATTTGAGAGTTGCTGCAAGTGTGCTCAAAGGACATCACCTTGCTGAAGGTGTAAGGGGTATAGTTGCTCCTGCTACACCAAAAGTTTACAAGCAGGCTTTGGACGAAGGTCTTATAGCAATCTTTATGGATGCTGGATTCTGCGTAACAAATCCTACCTGTGGTGCCTGTCTTGGTATGAGTAACGGAGTTTTGGCAGAAGGAGAGGTATGTGCCTCTACCACAAATCGCAATTTTAATGGTAGAATGGGTAAAGGCGGAATGGTTCACTTAATGAGCCCTGCCACTGCAGCAGCAACAGCTATTGCAGGAACCATAACAAATTCACCACTGTATAGGGGATAATGATGAAACAATTTGGTGGAGAAGTTCTTTTCTTGGATCGTTCAGACATCAATACGGACGAGATTATTCCAGCTAAGTACCTCACAGAAAATACTAAAGAGGCACTTAAGCCATATCTTCTTGAAGATTTAAAGCTTGACGGCTTTAATCCAAAGACAGATATTTCAGGAAAAAAAGTTATTATTACTAGAGAAAACTTCGGATGTGGTTCTTCCCGTGAACATGCACCTTGGGCTCTAGAAGTAAACGGCATCTACGTTGTAGTTGCACAGAATTTTGCCCGTATCTTCCGCCAGAATATGTATAACTGCGGAATGCTTGCAATTGACATGGACAAGAAAAGTATTAATGACATGTTCCATACATTTAGCGAGAAAGATACAGAATGTAAGATTGTAATCAATGATGATGGAACTGCAAAAGTAAAGCTTATTGCAGGTTCTTTATCAAAGAGTTATCCATTCAAGCTTGAAGGTTTCGACAAGGCTCTTGTTGAAAACGAAGGCTGGATTGGATATGCCGACAAGAAATATTAATCTTGCACTAGAGTAATCAATATAACATAAAGTAAAAGCCCTGATAAAAGTATTTTCTTCTATCAGGGCTTTCTTTTGTTTTAAGTCTTTTTGCTTTTACAAAAACTAATCTACTAAATTTCTTTTCTTTAGTTCTGCAATAATAATATCTACAATCTGCTCCGGAGTATTTACGGCAGTATCGATTTTCAAATCTGCAAAAGAATAATCATTGTTATCAATATTATACAATTTCAAATATCTTGCACTGTCTTCTCTGTCACGCATGGCAGTAAAATCTGCAATCTGTTGTAAATCTCCCCCTTCCCTGTTTAAGATACGCTTTGCACGAACTTCATCACTTGCCATAAGATATACTTTTAAATCAGCTTCTTTTAACATCCATATTGCAAGACGACTACCGAGAACACAAGAAGATTTAAGGGCAAGTTCAACCTGCTTATTATCTACAAACTTATCATAGCTATCATCATTTCTTGCGTTTTCAATAACCTCAGCAAGAGTCATTCCCTTTTCCTGGGCAAGCTGTCTAAATGTATAATTAATAAGTGAAACATTTAATTTTTGTGCAAGTAAAGTACTCACAGTTGTATTTCCACAACCAGATTTACCACTTATCGCAACTCTAATTTCTTTTGCCATAATATTAATTCTCCTAAATATTTACTCAACATTCTTAGACTGCTCTCTTATATTTTCAAGAGCATCTTTTGCATTTACAACCATAGCACCAACTTCTGTAAATTGATTCTTACTGCCGATTGTGTTAATTTCACGATTAGCTTCCTGACAGAAAAAATCAATTCTTTTTCCAGGAACAGGGTTATTATCAAATTCATTGTGCAAAGCCTTTAGATGACTATGAAGGCGTACTATTTCTTCATTGATAGTATATTTTACGAGCATTGCCGCAGTTTCTGTCATTATACGCTGTTCGTCAGCATGTTCTCCCAAAAGTTCTGTAAACTTTTTAGTAATCTGTTCTTTAAACATGGCTTCCATTTTTGGCTGCCATTCTTTGAAAAAGGCTGCACATTTATCAAGTATACAAAGTTTTTCATTCAAATCTTTATATAGATTCTGACCTTCTTTTTTCCTTGCTTCAACAAATTCTTCATAAGCTGCATTAAATGTTGGTAAAATCTTATTCCAATAAGCTTCTGCATCATAAGTATGTTCTACATTAAGAACGCCTTCCTGGGAAATTATAAGGGATAAAGGAATATCAGACTTATTACCTAAAGCATTTGCAATACTTGAAATTGCAGCAGCATATTGTTTTGCAGCTTCAACATCAGCTGTAACACGAGTTTGAGGAGCACTCTCACGAATTCTTATAGTCAAATCAACTTTTCCGCGAGAAACTTTTTGAGAAAAAAGACTTCTGATTTTGCTTTCTACAGGAGAAAGAAAGCTTGGCATATTTATATTTAAATCTAAAAAACGGGCATTAACAGACTTCATTTCAACAGAAATCTGCAGATTGTCTACGCTAGCCTCTTTATAGGCATATCCTGTCATGCTGTTCATAAAACGTATCCTTAAACTATGTATATTTTCACTATAGAAATACAGCTTTACTATAAAATGCTAACTATTCTATAGATAAAAGCTTTTATATAAGACTCTTATACAAAAGAGAACCTACTTTCCAGTTATCGCCAGCACCCATTGTTACAAACAAATAGCCATCTGGATATTTTTCATTATCAAGCTTCTTATTTATTTCATTTAATGCAAAATCGGCTGCTTCTTCAAATTCTGCCTTATAATAAACATTCTTATGATGAAGTTTTGCTTTCTCATAAAGAGTTTCACCCGTTACAGATGCAGCTGAAGCATCTTCTCTTGCACTAGCATAAATCTTATTAAGAATAACTTCATCAGCATTTTCAAAGCATGAAGCAAATTCATTAAGTAAGGCTGCTGTTCGTGTATAAGTATGAGACATAAAGTCTACAATGATTTTACGTCCGGAATAAAATTTTCTAAAGCCTTCTAATGTAGTTTTTATGGCTGTAGGGTGATGACCGTAATCATCTATAAATATTATTGAATCGCCGTTTTTTGTTTTTGCCTTTCCTACAATTTCGCTTCTTCTTTTTCCACCGGCAAAATGTAAAAGTCCTTCTTTTATATTCTCATGATAATCTTTTGGATTTTTTCCATCAGCAATAAGAAGTCTTTCTGCCAAAGCTATAGCAGCAGTTGCATTACGAACATTATGACTTCCTGGAACCTGTAAAGCACATTTTCCAAGACTTTCTACCGTAAAATACTGCTTGCCATCACAAACTTCTCCAAAGTCAATATGATAAGCTCCTGAAGCTTTTTCGCCATAAGGAATAAGATTTATATCAGAGCGTTTTGCATGAATAAGCCCCGCAGTTTCTACAGCACCCATATCATCTGCACAATAAATTAAATCACCATTTTCAGGAAGCTTACAACCATAATCAACAAAAGCATCTCTAATATCATTATATGTAGGATAATAATCCTGATGGTCACTTTCTACTGATGTAAGTATTATTTTATTAGGGTGGAAAGCCATAAAATGACGTTGATACTCGCAGGTTTCAGCAACAAAATATCTGTGTTCATTGTCAGAAGAACTACCTGTCTTTGGTAAGAAAGAAGAACTTGTCATGGTACAAGAATTACCAAAGCTTGATATAATAGAACCGGCTAATACCTGGCTTCTTAAATCCAAATTTTTTAATATAGTACCTACAAGTCCAGTAGTTGTTGTTTTTCCATGAACTCCACAAACTCCAGAACTATAAGACAAAGAGGAAATAAGCCCTAAAGCTTCTGAATAAAGCATACAAGGCAATTTTTTTTCTAATGCTGCTTTTAAGTCAGGATTTTTATCAGCTGTATAAGCTGCAGAATATATTACATATTGAACTGAATCTGTTATATTTTTTTCTGAAAAAGGAAGGGCTTTTAAGCCATATTTATCAAGGATTTCATCTGTGTAAAAACGTTCTGAAACATCTGAACCTGTGATAATAGCACCCTGAGCAAGGAGAAGCTCAACAAGAGCAACCATGCCTGTGCCCTTGATGCCTACAAAATGTATATGAACCCCATGAAGATTTTTGGGTAAAGAAATAATTTCCATAGTAATTGAAAATTATATTCTAATTCCAAACCATAGGCAATATAAACGAAAACAACGGATAACAAAACTTGCTACCCGTTGCAACGTATGTTAACGGTACACTAGTGTGTCCGTTATTAAGTATAACAAAAAATCTTTAATTAATCGATAACTATAATTAACTTTTTTCAGATAACTGAAGATAAATCTGGTCTGCAAGACCAAAACCTGCATTCTTTGTCAAAGTTTCAGAATACTGGTCATAAAGCATATCTTCATACATAGATTTTGCATAGCTTTCTTCACCGTCAGCTTTTGAAATTGTATTTCTCATAGAAGAAAGCATTATTTTTACAAGATAATTTTCCAATTCCATTGACTGCTCATACAATTTACTTGTACGGTCAATTTTCTGATTTTTTACTATATTAGGATTTGCACCATTTGCAGCAGCACCTGTAGGAGCTGAGCTTTTATCTTTTTCACTTGTATATGTTCCTGCAAAGCCCTGTGTATAATCACCGTTTAGACGGCTGCCATCTTTTATCTGATTAGAAGATACATTCTGTCCAACTCCCTCAGCCTGGCTTGCAGCAGACTGAGCACTTCTTACTAAATCCTGGAATCTTGATAAATCATTCTGGGATTTTGCATTCTGGACACTCTGTGTACCACTTGTTAAAGAAGAATTATATGATGTTGTAAAATTTACATTGTTCATTTCTTTTATATAATCGGCATTCACAAAAAAAATATGTAATAATTTTATTTATTCGCATTAAGAAAATAAACTTATATAAAGTTTTTCTTTTGTAAGGGGGTGAGGAAAATGCAAAGCTACAGCAGAAAATTGTAAAACTGTATTTTCCTTAGCTAGACAATCAGGATTATAAAGGGAATCACCTTTTACAGGATAACCTATCCAAGATAAATGACAGCGAACTTGATGCCTATAGCCTTCACGAATTTTACATAAAGCTATATAGTTTTCTCCCTCCTTACTAATAGTAATTTCAGTAGTGTATAGTTTTGTAGCACACTTTTTTAATGCAGCCTTACCAGAAGAAGAGATAACAGGACGAACAGTTTTTCTTCCTTCTCCGAAAGGTCTAAAATAACTTTCTACTCTGTATTTTCCAGTATTTTCAAGAGTATATGCTACTTGCTCTGAAACAGGGGGAAAAGCCTCTAAACCCTTGTCTTTATATAGCTCAACATTAACTTTATTACAAACAGCCTTATATTCTTTTACAAAAAGTCCTTCTTTCTGAAAAGCATTAAAGGCTTCATAAGCTTCATCTGTTGCTGCTATAACAAGTAAACCATCTGTTTCTGTATCAAGACGATGTAAAAGCCCGTGTTCACAAGCTTTTTTCCCTTTTACATTCAAAAGTTCAGGATAAAGGCAGGAAGCATAATAAAAAGCATTATTTTTTTCACCTTCTGAAAGAGGTGCTGAAGGTATTCCCTTTCCCTTATATATAACAACAAAAGGATTTTCATTTGAAGGTGCTTTTATAACCTTAAAAAGTTCATCTGAAATATCTATCTTCATAATTAAAAAACCTTAATCCTATTTACTTTTCCTTTTAGGATTCATAACAAGAGGATATACCCCTTTAGTAAGTAAAGGAGCTTTTACATCTGCTTCTGTTACAAAAGGAAGTTCAGTTCTAGCTTCATTTTTACTAAGCTGCTTTATAACTTCCTTAAACCTTTTTGGAATAGCCGCTTTGAATGTAGAAAAATCACGGGCTGACGGAAGTCTTATAGAAAGCTGTCGGGCATGCAGCATAAGGCTTGCATCAGGGAAAGTTTTATCAGAATGTGCGTATACAGGGTCTCCAAGTATAGGACAATTCATATATTTCATATGCACCCTGATTTGATGTGTTCTTCCTGTTCCAAGCCTTACTCTTATAAGAGAATAATTACCATAACAGCATATACACTTAAAATAAGTAATAGCAGACTTTCC
>JAILNT010000257.1 GCA_024691265.1 Treponema sp.
GGGAAAATTCTCTCATCGTTTTACTGATTTTAGAAAAAATCCTGAGCTGACTTTTGCTTCTAATGTAGAATTGTCACCTCTTTGGTTTAAGTTTGGAAGTAATTTTGAGTTTAAGCCTTTTTCCTGTCTTTCATTTAGCATTGGTGGAAGTATAGGAACAAGCTGGGGTTTTGATTTAGGTTTCCTTTCGCTTGACTTTATAGGGGAATATGATAGAGAGGAAAAAGATTATGAGTCTTTTACCCCTCTTACTCATTGGGTTTATGATGGCTGGGCTCAAGTGAGCTTTAAATATGATATAGGCTCTTTACTTTCTTCTGGAAAGCAGCATGTCATTTTCGGAAGTTCTTACAAAGCTCAATATGCAGGTATGACAGGCGTTGAGAATGGAGAAATCTGGAAAAATCAAGGTTCTGGAGAGCAGGTAAATGGTTTTTCTTATACGGCTACAACTTCTATGAATTATATGATTCCTCATAAGTATTTCAAAAGTATAGGTTTAACAGCATCTGCTTCTGGATATTATTCTGATGACTTTTTTGATGAAGAATACAGAATATATGATCCAACTTTCGTTAATTTAACTTTTGCCTTAATTTCTTCTGCAAGCGTTGGTTATAAAAATCATTTTATGCTGATGATTCCAGTATCAGGAAAAAGAGATTTTGATTGTGATGATAATCTTGTTCCGCTTACAGAACCTGACGGCAGAGAATGGATTTTTGATGGAGTTATTTTAACTTACACACATATTTTCTAAGCATTAATATGCAAAAGGGGGTATACTTATGGATATGTTTAAGATTCTTGTTGTTGAGGACGACGAAGATTTAAATCGTACAATGTGTTCTTTTTTAAGGCAGAATGGATATGAAGCTGAAGGTTGCCTCCTTGCAAATGATGCTTACAATATTATGTATAATAATCTTTTTGATTTGATTATTTCAGATATAATGATGAGTGGAATAGATGGTTTTGAATTTGCAGAAACAGTACGCAAAGTTAATGCCAATATTCCGATTATATTTGTAACTGCAAGAGATGACTTTTCTGCAAAACAAAAAGGCTTTGCGGCTGGAATCGATGATTACATGGTAAAGCCTATTGACCTTCATGAGCTGCTTCTTCGTATTTCAGCTCTTCTTCGTCGTGCAAATATTGCCCAAAATAAAAAAATTGCAATAGGTTCTTTTTCAATGAACGAAGAAGAAAGGTGTGTTATGAATGGAGATGAAGAAATAAATCTTACTGCAAGAGAGTTTAATCTCCTTTATAAATTACTTTCATATCCTAAAAAAACATTTACTCGTGTTCAGCTTATGGACGAGTTTTGGGAAGCAGAATCTAATGCAACTCCTCGTGCCGTAGATGTTTATATCACTAAGCTTAGGGAAAAGCTTTCTGATTGTAAGGATTTTGAAATTGTTACAGTGCATGGACTTGGTTATAAGGCGGTTATAAAATGAAAGAAAAAAGTGAAAAGGAAAAAAAGAAATTATTTTCATACAGTATTTTTTCGTTTTCTCATTACATAATGATTTTTTTTGGAGTTGCTATTGTAACAACAGTTGCAATCATGGTCTTTTTTGCTGGTAATAGTGTTCATATAAATAGAGAAAGTGTTGTTGATAGAGCGAGATTTGCATTTTTTAATATCTTTGTTTTAAGTCTTTTATTTACTGTGATACTCCGTTTTTATAGAAAGGTTCAGGTAGAAAGACCTGTAAAAGATATTTTAGCTACTACTGAAAAAATTATGAAGGGGGATTTTTCTGCCCGTATTCCAGAGCGTCATGGTTTTCATTTTAGTAATGAATTCGATAAGATTTCAGAAAATCTGAATACTATGGCTTCTGAACTTTCTGGAGTGGAAACACTTCGTACAGATTTTATTGCAAATGTAAGCCATGAGTTAAAAACGCCTCTTTCGATTATTCAGAATTATGCAACTATTTTACAAGATACATCTCTTGATACTGAAAAGAGGTTAGAATATGCAAAAAATATAACACAGGCTAGCCGCCGCCTTTCATCTTTAATCACTAATATCCTGAAATTGAACAAGCTTGAAAATCAACAGATTTTTCCTGAAAAACAAAAGTTTAATTTGAGCGAGCAGATAACTGAATGTCTTTTAGAATTTGAAACTGTCTGGGAAGAAAAAAATATTGAGATTGATGCAAGAATCGAAGATAATATATATCTTGAATCTGACATGGAACTTCTTTCTCTTGTCTGGCACAATCTTTTTTCTAATGCCTTTAAGTTTACAAAAGCAGGTGGTACTGTTGGAGTAGCATTAAAGATTACTGGTGATAGAATAAAGGTTGAAGTAACTGATACTGGTTGCGGTATGAGTGAAGATTGTAAAAAACATATTTTTGAGAAGTTTTATCAAGGAGATACAAGCCACTCAATTCAGGGGAATGGACTTGGACTTGCTCTTGTAAAAAAAGTTTTAGATATTACAGGAACAACTATTGAAATTGAAAGTGAAGAAAATAAAGGAAGTCGTTTTACTGTTATTCTTTAATCCCATGATTTTTTTGAATCTTCCGTAATAGGTATTTTCTCTCCAAGATAAGTTGGTTTTACGTTGAAAAGCACAAGAAAAAAACTTTTTACTCTTGCTAAACTTTCCCGTATAGCCCAACTCATGTGAAGTTTATTAGCAAAGCCCGTTATTTCTGGTGCTGAATAAGCAACGATATCTAAACCAAGTTTCCTTCCGATGTAAACGCTTCTTACCGTGTGAAATTGTTGAGTAACGACTATTGCATCTTTTACACAAAATATATCTCTTGCCCTATACATTGTTTCATAAGTTGAAAAGCCAGCATGATCCATGAATATTTTCTCACCTTCTATTCCGTATATTTTCTGAAGATAATCTTTCATTCTGTTAACTTCATCATAGTCTTTTCTACCGTGGTCGCCTGAAAGTAGAATCTTTTCTCCCTTGCCTTTTTTTATGCAATCAGCTCCAGCTTCAAGCCTGTCTCTTACTACTGCAGAAACTGTATTTTTATATACCCTTGCTCCCGGTGTTATTACTGCGTATTTTTCTGGCAAAGAATTAATATCATTGTAAATATATTTTTTTGCAAAGCTAGCCA
>JAILNT010000296.1 GCA_024691265.1 Treponema sp.
GGAAAGGGATTCAAACAAGTCCATAGAATAAATTCTATCAAACAGGTCGCTAAAAACTTCATCAGAAAAAGGCTGACCGATATAACTACTTATAACACCATCTAAATCGGATTTCTTAACAGAATCCAACCCTTCAAACGTTACATCACGAATTGGCTTTCCATAATACCAAGATTCATCAGTAGATGAATCTTGTGCAAGACCATAACTCACAGCCATAAAAAGCATGAATATACAGAAAATTATGGAAGAAGGTTTTCTGAAATACATAAAAACTCCTATTTTTATTACCTAAAAATCTATTTTCCAAGATAGTGTTATTGATGTAGCCTGAACCCAAAGGCTAGACAAAAGAAGAGATTGATTTGTACTTACATCAGGAGCAATATCCCAACGGATATTAGCAAACGGAGCTTGAAGCTCAAAACCTATTTCCGGCTGAAAAATAAGCCCCGTAGACGAAGTACCATCAGCAACCTTTGTCTCATCATAAGAAAGACGCATTAAGCTATCTACATATAACGAGCTACCAAAGTACTTACCAATATAAACAGATGAATTATCAAAAAAGTTACCTACTGTATACTCATTATCTGTTGATTTTTGATTTACACTTTGAGCTATAGCATTCTGAACGGCTGACACACGTATTGAGAATATATCAAAATTAAATAAATCACGCAATGTGTTTTCAAACTTTCTAAAAACAGTCATCTGCATTCCATAGTCGAGAACAGAGCCGGCAAACTGTCCTGCAGAACCTGAATCAGCTGTAACAATTTGACCTAACATATTCATAATTTCAGCTTCTGATTTTGCCGGACTTGCAGAAAGGCGAGCCGTAAAATTACTAACACTTTGATTTAAAGCAGTCAAAGTTATAATTACAAGATTATTGTTAGCATCTCTTTCACGAGTTTCTGCCCTTACAGTAAGTTTTGGGTCAAGAGAACTATTTTTATCAAATACAATACGTCCCTCTTTCAGATAGAAGTTTCTGTTAAAGTACATAACTTCTCCACCACGAAGGGAAACATCGCCTTCAATTTCTGTAGAACCCGTTGCACTGTCGAAAGCAAAAGAAAATTTAGTATTAGGCTCTACCAAACCTCTAAGCAAAGGATTGTAATAAATTTGCACATGAGAACCTACCGTAAAACCTATTGCAACACGAACATCTAGCGGAGTTTTTACTGATGTATTAGCACTTCCGTCTAAAGAAGTTGTAGGCATAACAGTTTCAGCCTCACTTCCAAGCCAGATAGCTTGTAAAATAGAAGTAACGAGCTCAACCGATGTATCTTCAACATATAAATCCCCTGTAATGTCAACAGAATCCATACGGATAGTTAAATCAAGATTACCTTTTCCGCCTCCTTTTGCATGGATAAAAGGAATCTTTACATCTACAGGAATTATATCATCTTCAGGAGAACGGAGTTTTACATCAACATGGTCAAGCTTCCATCTGTCCAATACTAAAGTGATAGCAGCATCAAGAGCACCTCTTTTAGGGAAAGTAAAAAGGGATTCAGAAATAGATATTTCATTTCTATCAAGGTTAGCATAAACAGAAGGAGCAGACGCATGATAAGGAACAAAACTAGGGCTTGAAAGTTCAATATTATCTACAAGTAGTTTACCAGAAAATTCTGGGTCTGATATAAGCCCGCTTATTCCAAAAGAACCTGTCACAATTCCTTTATACATGGAAAACATGTTTGTATTAAAAATCCATGAAACCTTAGACATATCTATATGAGTATCACTAACTGCAAGCTGCATTTGACCATCTCTTACATAGCCAAACATATTAAAGCGTACAGATGATTTATCAGACATAGTAACAGATATTTCCCCATCATCAAGACGATAAGCAACAAGTCCCAAATCATCATTAGACATTAAATCAAGGCGTCCAGGAGACTTTATCAAATTAAAAGATAAAGTTTTTGAACCTTCAAATGCAGAAGTAGTAACCCCATCTGCTACAACTTCAAGACCTATAACATCTGGTATCTTACCATTCTGACTTGCCGAACTTGCAAGATTAAATTTCAGAGGAACGGTTATTGTATTTGACAAAAGCTTTGTTTCAAGTCTTGTATTAGCTTTACCTGAAAAATCCTTCAAGGAAATTTCAGCAGTTGTATCGGTCATTGAAAAACCAAACCAATTTCCTTCAAAAGCAACAAGATTAAGAGTATCTGTATCATACATAATCGCACCGGACATTACAAAAGGTTTAGCCAAAAGCGTTATAGATGTATTATCCATATTAAGAGATACAAAAGGATTTTCTAT
>JAILNT010000313.1 GCA_024691265.1 Treponema sp.
TAGTATTTAAGATTTTTATTTTACTTGTAATCTAAAACTAATATTAAAATATTTTTATATAATTTATATTGGCAAATCAAAAAAATGTATTCAAAATAGAAATAGAAAATATTGCAAATAATCTATTGCAACTATATAAAATCAACATCTAGAGGTGAGCTTTTTGAAAATCGATTATGTAAATGCTGAAAAAGTCTTCTCAAAAGAATATCTTACAGAAGAAACTTATACAACAGGAAGTTCTATTCCTTTTATTCCACTTGCTGCAGACCCTAATAACGATGATATTGTAAAATGTATCGTGAAAACAGTAGCTCCTTATTATGATATTTACTATAAATTTTCATTACTCGTAGAACTTCGAGGTGCTTTGAAAGAAATTGAATATTGTGTAAAAAAGGGAAGTAAAATTGAACTTTCTGCTGTTGTTTTCAAGGGAATAACCGAAAGAGATTATATTCCAAGCATAGTAAAAATAACAGCTCTTTCTCCAAATTATATCAGTCTAAAAATATTAAGTGGAAGTAAGGAATTTACATTGCAATAAAAAAATAAAAGCCAGCTCCCGAACGGATATAAGCTGGCTTTATGGAGATGGGGGGAATTGAACCCCCGTCCAAATACGTGAATCAAGCACCTCTACAGGTTTATTGGCGCGAGGTGATTGTCGGGAAACGGTAGCAGCGCCGCAAGCGTCGTCTCCGTATTCCAGATGAAGTCCCGCTCAAATACTGGACTAAATGAGCAGCAAGTCCCTGTTGGCGACGGAATATCATTCAGTTAGGAACAGCACTAAATGGATTCCGGCTCAAAGCTGCAATTAAGCAGCGAGAGCGAACTGAGAATTATCTTCGTCAGTTATTTGTTTTGGTTTATCAGAGTAAAACCACAACTCACCTGCAGCACAGGACGCATTCGTATCTGTCGAAACCGGTGCACCCCCGTTCGGTATACCCTTAACATAACGATAAAAAACCGCTATGTCAAGGAGCTTTTATTTTATTTTACGCATAAATGCGTCTTTATATCCTCTTGCCTTAAACCTTTGTAATACAGAGCCATATTCATCTACATTCAAAGGTCCAATGAGAACTTGATAAGATTTTCCAGATGAACGAGGAACAAATACAACAGGATACTTCTTTCCATAAGTATCAATTATATTTTTCATATTTTCCTTGTCATCTAAAGTTGCAATTTGTACATAGTAACTTCCAGACTTTAACTCTTTCAAAGATGCTACTAAATGAGAAGAAATAAAATCACTAGCTTCTTCTGCTTTAGGTTCAACCGCAGCAGGTCTAGGTTCTATCTTTTTAACTTCTGGTATAACAGGAATAATTATTTCTTTTGTTTCCTCTTTCTTCTTACTATCTTTCTTTGCTTTTCCCTTATTAACATTTTCTTCTGGTGCTGGGATATAAGGTATAATTATATCATCATCAGACTTCTTTTCTTCAACAGGAGGAAGTTCTGCAATTTTTATTTCATTGTCCTTACTTTCTTTTATCTTTCCGCTATCTTCTTCCTCTTTATCAATATCCTTTTTTACATGATGTTCAGGAGGATTTGATTCTACAGGAACAAGGACAATAGGTCTAAAACCTTCTGAAGTTTTTTCAGTTTCATCATCGTCTGTTATATCGTCTGCAATAATCTCAACTTCAGGTTCATCTTCAACAGCAGAAGTTTCTATAACTACATCTTCTTTTTTATCTTCTTTTGCAGGAATTAATATAGGAGCATATTCTGCAACTTCTTCTTCAGAAGTTTCTTCTATATTAGTATCTTCTGTTGTAGGTGCAGCTGCTATAGTTTCAGAAGCTTCTTCAGTTTTTTCTTCGGCTACTTCTTCTGCCTCATCTTTTACAGTCTCTGCATATACAGGAAGTTCTTCTTCAACTACCTTTTCAGGTTCTGCTTCTTCTTTTATATTTTCCTCTGCTTCTTCTGATTCTGGGACAATTTCATCTGTGCTTTCCTCTTCAGCTTTTACAGGTTCAACAGGTTCAAGCTCATCAAGTTCAACCTCTTC
>JAILNT010000329.1 GCA_024691265.1 Treponema sp.
ACACAAAAGATTTTATTGAAAAGCTTAGAAGTATAAAAACTTGCTCTATAATTCCACAGAACAGGGGTATAAAAGAAGATTTGCAGTTTTCTCCATGGGTAATACAGGCAGCCTTTGAAAATATTCCAGGACAGGTAATGGTTAGAGCCTTGAGTGCAAAAGGTTTTTATATTTCAACAGGAAGTGCCTGCTCTGCTTCAAAACAGTCCCGCCCAATTCTTGAAGCTATGAATGTAGCTGCAAATTTAAGGCAGAATGCTGTTAGATTCAGTTTCGGAGCACACACAACAAAAGAAGCTATGGACGAATTATTTGAAGCTGTTGCTGATGTAAATAAAACATTCAACAGATAGTTTCAGTTAATAAAATCCAGAATTGAATATTTGAGAGAGATAAGATAACATATTTAGATGAGGTTTGTGAAATGAAAGAATTCCTACCATATGACGTAGTACGCGATGATGCACTTAAAATGGCATATCACATTTACAATGAAGATAATTTCGTCCCTGATGTTATATATGCTTCACTTCGTGGTGGTGCATACATGGCTAATGTAATAAGTGAATATTTCAAGATTGTAAATAAAAATCATCACCCAGTTCTTTATGCTGCAGTAGTTGCTCGCTCTTATACAGATATTCGCAAGCAGGACAAAGTAATGGTTGATGGCTGGACTTATGCTCCTGAACATTTGCGTCATGGAGATAAGATTCTTTTAATTGACGACATTTTTGATACAGGAAGAACTATTAATTATCTTGTAGAACTTCTTATGGAAAAAGGTATTCCAAGAGAAGACATCAAAGTTGTTGTTCATGACTACAAATATTTTTCTTACAGAGAGCAGTTACCTATTCAACCTGATTATTGGTGCAGAAAAATTGAAATCAATAAGCCAGAAGATGACAGATGGATTCATTATATGAGTCATGAACTTGTAGGTCTTTCTGATAAAGAATTGGAAGATTACTACTACAAGGCTGACCCTGATTTGAAAAAAATTCTAGACCCTATTTTATCTTCTACAAAAGATAATAAATAAATATTAAATGTGACTAGAGAGTGTGCTTATGAAATGTTCTTGCAAAAGTTTTTTTGCAGTTTTATTTTTATTGTTCATAAATATATCTGTTTTTGCATTAACAAAAGCCGATATTATAAGTCCTGTTCCCGGAACATGGAATAATAAACAACCTCTAGTCATATCTATAGCAAATTATCACCCTGACATTGAAATATATTATACAACTTCCGGTGCAGACCCCTATCAATCTGGCTTTGCTTATGATGGACCTGTTTTATTGGAAGAGTCAGGGCCAGTAAATCTAAAGATTGCAGCGATAGATAATTCTGGAAAAAGACAGGATTTTCAGATAAACTATCGTGTACAAGAAGAAAACATTTCAGACGATTCTTTTATTAAATCAATATCAAAATAACCTATACTGCCTTATACAGCAGGAGAAGATATAAATCTTCCAGACGGATATAAATATAAAATAGGTTTTGAAGCAGACTCTAAAACACCTTTTATAGACAGTCAAAAAATCTCTATTTCTGAAGAAAGCTCTACAGCAGAATATATACCTGTATTATTAAGCTCTGATGATTCAAAGGCTGTAGATTTTAGATTTATCATACATACAATAGGAAAAGATACAGGAAGCCTTTCAAGAAAAGAAGTCCCTTTTTCTATTACAGATTGGAATTTAATAACTTTTACAAATGAAAATTTTATTTATTCTGTAGACGATAGCGAATGGACCGGTATTACAGATGAAAAGTCAAAACAATTAAAAATTGACAGAAATCTACCACATACAATAAAGTGGCAAGATATAAATTATGCTCCAGAAAACAAAACAGAAAGTTTTTTATTACCAGAAAAACCTTCATTAGCTACAAATAGAAATGATAATGGAAGCCTGCAACTCTATATAGAAGGAGAAGCTGGATACTCATTGGCTTCTTCAAAATATAATGCAAGTAAAGCAACAATAAAATTAGCAGAGGGTTTATTTTCCAAAGTTAATATTGATGCTTTTTATGGAGATGACATAAAAGGCGAAACAAGTTTTTCAATTTATTATAATTCAGTTTACCAAGGAGAGCTTAAAACTTTTATAGAAATTGATAAAAGACCTCCTGCTTCTCCTGAATTAACATCTTCTGCACAAGGTGATTTTTCAAGAGAAGCTGTAACACTAAAACTTTCTGCCGAAGAAGATGCTCAAATATACTATGAAATACAAACGACTAAAGAACAAGATGAAGATTCATTTACTCTTGCTCTAACAAATGAATTAAATCTTAATCCTATAGAAAATAAAGAGACATTTTATTATGTAAAAGCTTATACAATCGATAAGGCTGGAAACAAAAGTGATATAAGCTCATATTCTATAGTAATAGATTCTTATAATTATTTTGTAAATGCAAATGTAAATACAGATAGTGAAAAGGCTAATGGCAGTAAAGAATATCCATTTAATTCTTTAGAAGCAGTAATACCTTATCTTAATCGAAAAACTCCTATGAGAATTCAAATTGAAGGTACAGTTTCTTTACCAAATAAGCCGGTATTAATAAAAGCTGATTGTGAAATTACAGGTGGAAAAGATGCTAGGATAATAGCTGAAGAGAATTCTCTTTTAACAATACTTGATACAAAGATTGTAATAGATAATTGTATTCTAGAAAAACACCTAGCTAAAGCTAATAGTGATACTAATGTTCAGACTTGTTTTATTGAGCTAGATAATTCTTCTGCAAATATTAAAAATACAGAATTGATAGCATATTTTGAAACAACTGGTACGTTAATAGAAGTAAATAAATCAACTTTAACAGTTCAAAACAGTGGTATAACTGTTCAAAGTTCTTCATACGCAAATGCGATTTCTGCTTTTGATTCTGAATTACGACTTGATGGTAATAGAATTACATCTACAGCAAATACAGCCATAAATTTTTCTATTCATGAAGGTTTTACAGAATTAAAAAATAATACTTGCAGTGTTATTGCAAATTTAGGACGCATTGCAGAATTCAGCAATACAACTGCGGATATTTCAAATAATAAATTTTATTCAAAACTTTCAGATGAGAAATCTATTTCGCCTATCTGGCAAGATGATAATACATCAATTCGCTTGTATCGTGGAAATATTGAAGAATAAAAGAATATTCAGAAGTCACTAGGATTTTATATGACAGAAAATTTAATTATATGCGGAATGGACGAAGCTGGTAGAGGTCCTCTTGCAGGTCCTGTAGTTGCAGGTGCAGTTATATTGCCAAAAGATTTTCCTATAGAAATGTTGAATGACAGCAAAAAGCTTTCTGCAAAAAAAAGAGCTGAATGTGAGAAAGTAATAAAAGAGAAAGCTCTTTGGGGAATAGGAATAGTAAATCACACAACAATCGACAAGATAAATATTCTACAAGCAAGTCTTCTTGCTATGAAATTAGCCTTTGAACAGCTATTAGAAAAAGCTTCTGGTAAAATCGATTTAGATAAAATACTTGGACTTGCAGATGGTACTTTCTGTCCAGATATAAATGTAAAATGTGAATGTGAAGTAAAAGCTGATGCAAAATATCCTGAAGTAATGGCAGC
>JAILNT010000397.1 GCA_024691265.1 Treponema sp.
AGAAAGATTATACCAGATTCTAATTTAAAGTTGTTTTTTTCTTATTTTAAACCTCATAAGAAAATATTTTTTGCAGACATGATATGTGCATTATTTATTTCTCTTGTTGATTTGTATTTTCCTGTAATTTCAAGATATACAATAAATACTATCGTACCTCAATATAAAAATGCACCGGAACAGACTTTAAAAACATTTTTTATAATTATTATTGCCTGTGTTTTTGCTTTTATATTAAGAACTGCTGCTAACTTCTTTGTAACATATTTTGGTCATATGTTCGGTGTAAGTGTTGAAACCGATATGCGAAGAGATATTTTTGAACATATAGAGGCTCAGAGTTTTTCATATTTTGATAGTCATCGTACCGGAAAAATAATGAGTAGGGTAACCAATGACCTTTTTGAAGTAAGTGAACTTGCTCATCATGGGCCAGAGGACGCTTTTATTTCAATTTTAACTCTTATAGGTTCTTTTTTTATCATGTTGCAGGTAAAATGGCAGCTCGCAGTAATAATTTTTACTATGCTACCAATTCTTATTTCAATAATGATTTTTTCAAGAAAAGCCATGCTTTCTGCTTCTAAAAAGGTTAAGGAAACTACAAGCATTATAAACAGTGAACTTGAAAGCTCTATTAGTGGTGTACGTGTTACAAAGGTTTTTACTAACGAAGCTTATGAAAATGAACGTTTTGCAAAAAGCAATAAGCTTTATTTTTCAGCAAAAGCCCTTTATTACAAAGCAATGGCAAATTTCGGCAGCCGAAATGTTTTTGTAACAAATATAATCAGTGTTGTTGTTCTTGCTGTTGGCGGTTATTACATTATGAAAGGGGAAATGAACCTTGGTGATTATATTGCAGCAAACCTTTTTGTTGCAGCTTTTTTACAACCTATCCGCCGTTTACAGAATCTTGTAGAAGAGTTTTCTATTGGTATGGCAGGCTTTTCCCGCTTTACAGAAATTATGCGTAGTAATGATTACACTGAAGAAAAAGAAAATGCCATTGACTTGGAAAAAGCCAAAGGTGATATTGTTTATGACAATGTATCTTTTGCATATAATGAAGGAAAAAGTGTACTTAGTAATTTGAATCTAAAAGTAAAATCAGGTGAAACATTGGCTTTAGTAGGACCTTCTGGTAGTGGTAAAAGTACAATTTGTAATTTGCTTCCTAGATTTTATGAAGTTACAAAAGGAAAAATTACAATAGATGGTTATGATATACAGGAATTAACTCTTTCTTCTTTAAGAAAAAAAATTGGTATGGTGCAGCAAGATGTTTTTTTGTTTGCCGGTTCAATTAAAGAAAATATTGCCTATGGAAAGATAGGTGCAAGCGATGAAGAAATAATAGAGGCTGCAAAGAGAGCTGAAATATATGATGACATTATGGCTATGCCTCAGGCTTTTGATACTATTGTTGGGGAAAGAGGCATAAAGCTTTCTGGAGGGCAAAAACAGAGGGTTTCAATAGCTCGTATTTTCTTAAAAAATCCTCCTATATTAATTCTTGATGAAGCTACAAGTGCTTTAGATAGTGCAACTGAAATAAAAATTCAACATAGTTTTGAAGAACTTGCAAAAGGAAGAACTACTTTTATTATTGCCCATCGATTAAGTACTATAAAAAATGCTGATGCAATAGCTGTAGTAAGTAATGAAGGTATAAGCGAGATTGGAAGTCATGAAGAATTGATGGCAAAAGACGGTATGTATAAAAAGCTTTATACGGCTCAATTTGGAAATGAATAAACTTCTTTTATAACTGTGTTTAGTTGATAATTCTATTCAGCCTGTATTTTTTCAGACTGAATAGAATGTTTTTTATTTTATAAATATTAGTCCAAGAATTGCTACTGGAATTAAGTAGAAAGCAAAATATTCAAGCTTACCTTTTTTTATAACTTTCATTAAAAGTGCTAAAGATGCGTAGCCTGCAATAAAAGCTGCTATACAGCCAATAATTACAGACTGCATGCCTATTGAAGAAGAGACTTCTCCAAGGTCTTTTGCTTCCAGTATAAAAGCTCCTAGTATTGCTGGAATTGATGCAATAAAAGAATATTCTCCGGCAACTTTTCTGTTTACTTTACAGAATAAAGCTCCTGAAATAGTTGAACCACTTCGGCTTATTCCTGGTAGTGTTCCTATTCCCTGTGCAAGTCCTATTATTAAAGCCTGTATGACATTAGGTGCTTTTTCTTCGCTATCATTTTTGAGTTTTGAAGATGCATATAAAGCTAGGGCTGTTATTAAAAATCCTATAAATACAAATTTTATATTTAATTCTGGAATTAATTTACTAGAGAGAATTCCAAGAATTCCTGTAACAAAAGTTGTAAGAATTACAGCTATGATGAATCTTCTGTCATCTTTTTCGTTTTCATCAGCTTCTTTTCTTGCTATCCAGCGAAATAAAACACATATAAGATTCCAGATTTTCTGTCTGAAATATATAAATACGGCAAGTAAGGTTGCAAGATGCAAAAATACGTCAAATAATAAAGGAACATCTTCAAGACCGAATAAAGTTTGTGCAACTTTAAGATGTCCAGAGCTAGAAATAGGCAGGAATTCAGCGATTCCTTGTATTATACCTAATAAAATACTTTGTATTATTGTCATAATAAAAAAACTATAACAAAAATTCTCTTAATTTAATATAAGAAGTTAAGAATATTTCGAAATTATCATTTTTTATATAATTTTATTGCTTTTCTAAAGTCTTTATAAAAATTCTATTGACCTTTTTTAATAAAAAAGTATAATCCTAATCATTCAACATCAAAGGCGATGTGAATACATTTTTTTCAACTTTTTTGAAGAAAGACGTGTATTCACATCGCCTTTTTTATTTTATAAAAACAGTTCGAAGTGGGGGTTTCGATTATGAAAAACGTACCAGAGCTTTTTGGCAGCATGGTTTTCAATCAGAAAGTGATGAAAGAAAGATTGCCAAAAGAGACATTCAAGGCTCTCAAGAAAACTCTTGATGATGGTGAACCATTGAAGATTGATGTGGCAAATCAAGTTGCCCATGCTATGAAAGAGTGGGCAATAGAGCAGGGTGCAACCCACTTTACACACTGGTTTCAACCTTTAACTGGAATTACAGCTGAAAAACATGACAGTTTCATTACTCCTCAAGATGATGGTTCTGTAATTATGTCATTCAGCGGAAAAGAATTGGTAAAAGGTGAACCTGATGCTTCTTCTTTCCCTTCTGGTGGTCGCCGTGCAACATTTGAAGCTCGTGGCTACACTGTTTGGGACCCTACATCTTATGCATTTGTGAAAGAGCATACACTTTGTATTCCAACTGCATTCTGTTCTTATACAGGTGAAGCTCTTGATAAAAAAACTCCATTGCTCCGTTCTATGGAAGCTTTGAATACACAGGCTTTACGTGTGTTAAAGCTTTTTGGAAATACAGCAGCTTCTCATGTTACAACAACTGTAGGTTCAGAGCAGGAATATTTTATTGTTGACCGTAAGCTTTGGGAGCAGAGAAAGGATCTTCGTCTTACAGGACGCACTCTTTTCGGTGCAAAGCCTTCTAAAGGTCAGGAAATGGACGACCAGTATTTTGCAGCTTTGAATCCTCGTATTGTAGAATATATGGAAGATTTGAACGATACTTTGTGGAAATATGGTATTCTTTCTAAAACAGAACATAATGAAGTTGCTCCAGCTCAGCATGAAATGGCACCAATCTTCTCTACTACAAACCTTGCTACAGATCAGAATCAGTTGACAATGGAAGTAATGAAGAAGGTTGCTCGCCGCCATGGTCTTGTATGTCTTCTTCATGAAAAGCCTTTTGCCGGTGTAAATGGTTCTGGTAAGCATAATAACTGGTCTATGTCTACAAATCTTGGTGAAAATCTTCTTGAACCAGGAAAGACTCCAGAAAGTAATGCTCAGTTCCTTTTGTTCCTTACAGCAATTATTAAATCTGTAGATGATTATCAGGATTTGCTTCGTATTTCTGTTGCTTCTGCTGGTAATGATCATCGTTTGGGAGCAAATGAGGCACCTCCAGCTATTATTTCTGTATATCTTGGTGATGAACTTTATGCAGTTCTCGAGTCTATAAAAGACGGTAAGCCATATTCAAAGAATAGCAGTTCAAAAATGTCTATTGGTGTAGATGTTCTTCCTCCTATTCCAAAGGATTCTACAGACCGTAACCGTACTTCTCCTTTTGCCTTTACTGGTAATAAGTTTGAATTCCGTTCTGTAGGTTCTTCTCTTTCTGTTGCAGGTCCTAATACAACATTGGATTCTATTGTAGCTCATACATTAAAGTTGTTTGCTGATGAACTTGAAAAAGCTAGTGACTTTAAGACTGCTTTGAGTGATTTGATTAAGAGAGAAATTACTGCTCACTGGAAGATTGTTTTCAATGGAAATGGTTATGACGCAAGCTGGATTGCAGAGGCTGAAAAGAGAGGGTTAATGAATCTTAAGACCTTGCCAGATGCTGTTGCTCATTATCTCGATAGTAAGAACGTAAAGCTTTTCACTGAAATGGGTGTTTATACTGACGTTGAAATGAAAAGCCATTATGAAATCAAGCTTGAAAAGTATGCACAGGTTTTGAATATCGAAGTTGAAACAATGCTTGAAATGATTAATAAAGATATTTTACCTGCAGCTTATGAATATATGAGAGCTGTTAGTAAAACTGCAATTGATTTGAAGAGTGTTGTTCCTAATGCAAAAGCTAGTGCTGAAACAAAGTTGCTTGCAAAGCTTGATTGCTTGGTTGATGAACTTTCATCTAAGGCAGATGAACTTTCTAAAAAGCATATTGAGGCAAAATCTGCAGGTGATGTAATGGCTGTTGCAAGAGCTTATGTTGATACTGTTATTCCAGCTATGACTGAAACTCGTGCTATTGCAGACCAGATAGAACCTTTGCTTGGAGAATCTTATAAACCTTATCCAAGCTATGGAGATTTATTGTTCAGAGTTTAGTTTTGAGATTTTATATAAGGATAGATTTTTAAGATAAATTCTATCCTTAGAAGAGATAAAGTCAGAGGTTTTCTTATAAGTTTTCAAAGAAGTGGCTTGTAAGAATATAGAAAAAGAGAAGAAACATTTTTAATTAGTACAATGGCGTACATATTTTCATCTTGTCTGGATAGGAGGCATTAGATGCGGAATATGTACGCTTTTTTTTTGCGGGGGATAAAATGGATGAAGTTGTAAAAAGTGCGTTAGATGTCGTGAGTAAAGACATCTGGAGCGTATGGTTCCTTGCTGGTGCTGCTTTAGTATTCTGGATGCAGGCTGGCTTTGCAATGGTTGAAACAGGTTTTACTCGAGCAAAGAACTCGGGTAATATCATTATGAAAAACCTTATGGATTTCTGTATTGGTACTGTTATGTGGTTCCTTATTGGAGCTTCTTTCATGCTTTCTTATACAGATCCAGTTACAGGAGAAGTAAGCAGAGGTATATGGTCATTTATTGGAAAACCTGGTTTTAAGGTTTTTAGTGAATATGCAACTTTTGACTTTTCAGGTTTTGTATTTAACTTAGTGTTCTGTGCAACAACGGCAACTATCGTTTCAGGTGCTATGGCTGAACGTACTAAGTTTTCTTCTTATTGTCTTTATTCTGCAATTATTTCAGGAATTATTTATCCTATCGAAGCTCATTGGGTATGGGGAGGCGGATTTCTTGCCCAGTGGGGATTCCATGATTATGCCGGTTCTAACTGTATTCACATGGTAGGTGGTATTTGTGCCCTTATTGGTGCAAAAATGGTAGGACCTAGACTTGGTAAGTTCTCTTTTGATAAGAATAAAAAAGTTACAAAAGTACATGCTTTCCCTGGTCACAACCTTACAATCGGTGCTCTTGGTGTATTTATCCTTTGGCTCGGCTGGTATGGTTTCAACGGTGCTGCAGCAACAGATGTTCCAACTCTTGGTTCAATCTTCCTTACTACAACTGTAGCTCCAGCGGTTGCAACAGTAACAGCAATGATTTTTACATGGCTCAAATATGGAAAACCAGATGTTTCTATGTGTTTGAATGCTTCTCTTGCAGGTCTTGTTGCTATTACTGCTCCTTGTGATGTTACAGACTGTGCTGGAGCTGCAATTATTGGTCTTGTTGCAGGTCTTTTGATTATTTTTGGTATCTGGCTTCTTGATTTCAAGCTTCATATTGATGACCCGGTTGGTGCTGTTGGTGTTCATATGATGAATGGTATCTGGGGAACTATTGCAACAGGTCTTTTTGCTACAAGTACAGCTCCTGGATTTGCTATTGCTGGTATCAATGAAGGTTTATTCTATGGCGGTGGTTTTGTACAGCTTGGAAAACAGTTTGGAGGCATGTTTATAACAATTGCATGGACTGTTGTTACAATTTCTATTGTATTCCTTCTTATAAAAAAGACTATTGGTCTTCGTGTTTCTGTTGAAGAAGAAATTATTGGTCTTGATAAACTTGAACATGGTCTTGATTCAAGTTATGCAGGTTTCAATATTTCTTATTCTGATGAAGAAATTGAAGAAGCTCATGAGGCTGGTGTTGAAATTGGAAATGCTGTTCCTGTTACAGTTGTTCCAGACCTTACAGAAAAAATTATAGATACTGATAGCCCTGTTTATTCTAAGGTTACAATTATTACAAGACAGAATAAATTTGATGCTCTTAAAGTTGCAATGAATAAAATCGGTGTAACTGGAATGACAGTTTCAAATGTAATGGGTTGTGGAGTTCAAAAAGGAGCTAGCGAATATTATCGTGGTATTCCTGTTGATATAAAACTGCTTCCAAAGATTAAAGTTGAAATTGTTGTAAGCAAAGTGCCTGTAAGAACTGTAATTGATGCTGCTAAGAAAGCTTTGTATACAGGTCATATTGGAGACGGAAAAATCTTTGTTTATAATGTTGGAAACGTTGTAAAAATAAGGACTGGTGAAGAGGGATTTGCAGCCCTGCAGAATGGCACAGACTAGTAAATATGTCTTAATGCAGGACTAATTTTTTAGGCAACACTTAAAGTCGGTTTTTGTACCCCTCCGGCTTTAGGTGTTGCCATTTTTTTTATTAATTGGATTCAGCAGCTCCAGGAAGTCCTATGTCCTGTCTGTAGAACATTCCTTTGAATGCTATTCCTTTCATGGCTTTATATGCATTCTGCCATGCTTCATCAAAAGTTTTGCCTAAAGCATTGCAAGCAAGAACTCTACCGCCGCTTGTTATAAGCTGTTTTGAGTCTTCATCGCAAGAAGCTCTTCTGTTTATAATAGCTCCAGCAATAAATACTTTAGCTTTTGCTTCTTCTACGATTTCGTTGTTTATTTTTATTTCCATGCCTTTTTTGTAGCTTCCAGGATAGCCGCCGGATACTGCTACAGGTGAAACAGAGAAGGCTTTTTTCCAATTCATCTGGAAAGAAGAGAGACTTCCGTCTGTTATTGCTTTACAAAGAGCTGCAAAGTCGAAATCCATTAAAGGCAATACAGCCTGGGTTTCAGGGTCTCCCAGTCTAACGTTATATTCAAGGCATTTTGGGCCGTCTTTTGTGAGCATAACTCCGAAGAAGATGAAGCCTCTATAGTCCATTTTTTCATCAATGAGACCTTTTAGAGTTGGTTGAAGTATTCTTTCTTCAAACATTTTCATCTGTTCTTCTGTTACATCTGGTACTGGAGCGACAGCTCCCATTCCTCCTGTATTAGGTCCTCTGGCTCCGTCATTAAGCCTCTTGTGGTCACGGGCACTTACAAATGGAATAATACAGTCTTTTCCTTCTTTTTCTAATTCTGGAGTTACGGAAACAGCTGCAAGTACGGAAATTTCAACTCCACGAAGATATTCTTCTATAACGAGTTTCTTTCCTGCTTCTCCAACTTTTCCTTCTTCCATTAAATCTTTTACAGCATTTAAGGCTTCGTCTTTTGTTTTTGCAACAACAACGCCTTTTCCGGCTGCAAGTCCATCTGCTTTTATTACTATTGGTGCACCTTTTTCTTCTATATAGTTGAAAGCTTCGTTTTTATCAGTGAATGTCCTGCTTTCTGCACAGGCAACACCGTATTTTTGCATAAACTCTTTTGATAAGTCTTTGCTTGCTTCAAGCATAGCTCCCTGCTTTTTAGGACCTACTGTAGGAATTCCGTTTTGCCAGAGTGCATCAGAAATACCTTCTGCAAGAGGATTTTCAGGACCGATAACTGCAAGTTCACAATTTTCATGTTTTGCAATTTCTGCATATCGATTGTTTCCTGATATACCTGAAAGATATGTGCAGTCTGTTATTTCAAGATTACGACATTTGTTTTCTACAGCTGTTCCACCATTTCCAGGAACGCAGACAACCTCGTCAACCATTGAGCTCTGAGAAAGCTTCCAGGCGATAGCATGCTCTCTGCCACCGCTTCCAACTACTAATATTTTCATAACAGCTATGATAAACAGAATGAAGTATTTTTGCAATCTTAATATATTATGCTATTGAGCAATCTGCTTAAATATTGATAATTATAGCATTATGTCAAAAATATTTGCGTGGATAATGCTCATTGTTGCTGTTATTCTTATCATGTGGGGACTTTCGTTATTTAATGCATGGAGAGCCAGTAAAGCAAGGCAAAAGATTGAGGCTAAAAAGCTTAAAGAAGAAAATAAAAAGCTTTTGGTTACTTGCCCGATATGTAATTCTCCTTTAAGAAAAGGTGAAAATATTATTTCCAGGGTTTACCGCCCTATGAATGTTCCGGAGCAATATTGTTCTATAAGCGGCTGTCCTCATTGTTTCCCTATTTGTGAACCAGGTCTTGAAAGAAAATGTCCTGTTTGTGGAAAAGAAATTCCTATGAAAGGCTATCTAATAGCTCACTTATTTAATTATAAGAACGGAAAACGTCATGTTCTTGTTACGGGCTGTAGTGAAGAAGCAGTTTTTAAGCATATTGATATAAAAAAATAATGTTTTTGTTGTCTAATTTTATTAATTGATAAAATTCTTTTAATTACTAATTGAAAATTCTGTATGACAAAGAAATGCCTCTTTTTTGTTCTTTATATCTTTACATATTTGCCATAAAGAATTCCAGAATAAGAAAATAATTTAATCAAAAAAGTAAAAATTCTAAACGAATTTTGTAAAGTCTTTTTTTGGGTCTCCGATGATTAAAACATAGGGTGGTGATAAATCATTCTAGGGGATAGACGGGGAGAAAACCCTGTCAAAAATCAATTATTATAAGGAGATACACATCATGGTTATCAATCACAACATGAGTGCAATGTTCGCTTCACGTGCAGGTGGAATTAACGAGTCAGCCCAGGTAAAGAATATGGAAAAACTTTCTTCTGGCACAAAGATTAATCGTGCAGGAGATGATGCTTCAGGACTCGCTGTTTCAGAAAAGATGCGTAGCCAGATTCGTGGTTTGAACCAGGCAGCTCAGAATGCTCAGAATGGTATTTCTTTCATCCAGACAACAGAAGGTTATTTGGAAGAAACAACAGATATCGTACAGCGTCTTCGTGAATTGGCTGTACAGTCTTCAAACGGTATCTATACAGATGAAGACAGAATGCAGATTCAGGTTGAAGTTTCTCAGCTTGTTGCAGAAGTTGACCGCGTAGCTTCTCAGGCTCAGTTCAACGGTATGAACATGTTGACAGGACGCTTTGCTCGCTCTGATGGAGAGAACACAGTTACAGCTTCTTTGTGGATTCACGTTGGTGCAAACATGGACCAGAGAACACAGGTTTATGTTGGAACAATGACAGCAGCAGCTTTGGGAGTACGCGAAGTTGGAACAGAACAGATTCTTTCTTTACAGACTCCAGACGATGCAAACCGTGCAATCGGAACATTGGACGAAGCTTTGAAGAAGATCAACAAGCAGCGTGCTGACCTCGGTGCTTACCAGAACCGCCTCGAAGAGACAGTTAAGGGTGTTAACATCAGTGCTGAGAACTTACAGGCAGCTGAAAGCCGTATCCGTGATACAGACATGGCTCAGGAAATGGTTGACTTCACAAAGAACCAGGTTCTTTCTCAGGCTGGTACATCTATGTTGGCTCAGGCAAATCAGTCAACACAGAACGTATTGAGCTTGATGCGCTAAGTTTAGCTATAGCTTGAATTATTAATATCTAGTTAATAATAAAGCCCGCTTTTTGATGAGCGGGCTTTTTTTTATTTAAGCTTTATTTTCGTCTATAAGAATTTCTTCTTTAGGTAAATCGTTTTCTTCGCTTTTATTTTCTATCCTCATTTCTTGAGGAAAATCTACTTTTGTTTCTCCTATAACGACTTTTTTTATTGAACTTCCCTCTCTAAGGTCAACTCTAATATTTAAATATGAATTACCAAGAGGTAGATACATAGCTGCCTGTTCTCTTCTGTAAGAAGGAAAGAACCATTTGAAAAGCCATGGAATATCATCTAATTCTGAATGATTTATTATGTAGCCGGGTATGTATACATCATTTTCATCAATACAGTAAACAAGATTTGCTTTTTTTAATTCTTTATAGCTTATTTGTGGATTTGCATTTTCAGGAAGGTTTACAAGCAGTGTAAGTTCGTATGTTTTTATACTTTTGTTTTCAGATTCGTTATACCATATAAGGTCTTCATTTGCTTCTTCTATACTGTATATTTTGAAGTTGATGTCTTTTAGCTTTTTTAGAAGCCCTTTACTCCAGCCTTTTCTTGCACTTTCATAATTTACAGCTGCAATGTGAGAAACGGAGCTTGTTAAACTTCCGTTTGAAATTGAAGAAATCAGAATCGTTGCTGAAACTCCTCCAAATATAATACTTGTTATGGCAAATATTACACAGCCTTTTGCGTTTTTTTTACCAAAATCTTTTTTAGTTATAAGATGATATATACCTTTTATAAGATATATCCAGAATAAGGCTGCTAATATAAGGGATAATACGAAAGTAATTCCTATTGCTATGAACATAATTTCTCCTCCTTTTTTTTTATAGAGATGTTCTTCCCTGGAAACTTCTTGCTAATGTTAGCTTATCAGCATATTCCAAATCGCCTCCAACAGGGATTCCACTTGCAAGTCGTGATATTTTGCAATTGTATTCACTTAATGCATGCTGAATATATAAGGCAGTTGTATCTCCGTCTACAGTAGGATTGGTGGCAATTATCACTTCTCTTACATTGTCGTTTTTTACTCTTTGTATGAGGCTTGCTATTCTAAGCTGTTCTGGTCCGATACCATCAAGTGGAGATATAACACCACCGAGAACATGAAAAAGTCCTGAAAATTCATGTACAGATTCTATTGTTTGTACGTCCTGGGCTTGTTCTACTACACAAAGTAAGCTTTTATCCCTCATTGGATTTGAGCAGATAGGGCAAGGGTCTATTTCTGTCCAGCTTCCACAGATAGAGCAAGGTTTTATTCTTTCTTGTAATGTAGATAATTGTTGGGCAAATCTTTGTAAAAAAGCTTTGTCCGCTTTTAAAAGGCTATTTGCAATTCTGCTTGCACTTTTTTTACCGATACCTGGTAATCTGGAAAAGCTTTCTACTACTTCATCTAATGCGTTCATTATATATTGAGTCCTGGCATTCCTGAAACTAATGGTCCAAGTTTTTCTTTCATGGCTTCCTGTACTTTTTCCATAGCATCATGGTGTGCTGCTATTATTAAGTCCTGAAGCATAGGTATATCTCTGTTATCTACTGCAATAGGGTCAAGATGAATTCCTACAATTTCCATTTTTCCATTTACAGTAACATTTACCATATTACCACCAGCAGAACCTGTTGCTGTAATTGTTCCCATTTCTTCCTGTAATTGTTTTACTTGCTGCTGTATTGCACCTGCATTTTTTAGTAATTCAAAAGGGTTCATTTCTTTCCTCCTACAATAGTGCCTTTAAACTCGTCACAAATTATTTTTACCTGTAAAGGAAGCTCAACGGCTTCTTTTTTTATTTCAGGTTTTTTTTCTATTTTAAAGCTTTCTTGTTTTCCTTCTATCTTGCTTATAAAAGCTGATATTTTAGGTTCAAGCTTTTGTAACTGAACTAAATGATATGTATTAGATGT
>JAILNT010000311.1 GCA_024691265.1 Treponema sp.
AAGTATGGCTTGGACTTCGAAATGTGGGGAATCAATAGAACCGACTTAATGCGTAAATTCCCGTTTCCAGATATTCGAAGAAATGATGAAGGCGGATTAAGATTTTTTCCAGAAACTGTCATTTGGGATAATATGGGACGAGATTATAAGTGCAGATATATCGACGACTGTTTACGTGCCTATTTTAGAGATCAGGATAATGCAACTACTCACAAGAAAGCAAACAGATCACATGAAAATGTTTTTTTGTGGGAGCATTTGATAAATGATATTTTTGATTATGCTAAGTATAAACCAATGAGGTTCTTAAAAGCCTTTGTTGGTATATCCATGGATAATCTATTGGTAGGAAATAAATTTTCAGAGATTGTCCCTAAGGGCAATACTCTTTTAAAAAGATTTCTTATAATATTATTTTTCCCAGCTGGCTGGGTATTATATCTCAAAAGAAGGTAACATAAAAGGGAGACCAAAAAAATGGAAGTTGGTATTTTGACATTTCACAGAGCAGTGAATTATGGAGCAGTTTTACAGGCTTATGCATTACAGGACAAAATAGAACAGATGGGGCATGAAGCCGAAATTATTGATTATAGATGCAAGAAAGTAGAAGAGGATGTATCACCTCTTGCAGGGTTTAAGAACAAGGAGAAGTTTACTACCGCGGTAAAGAAATATGTATTTAGAACAAAGAAAAATCGTGCGTTTAATCGCTTCTTTGATGAATATATACATCTTTCAGATAAGGTTGAAGAAAGAGGTGAACTTAGTAAATTAAATTTTAAATATGATTGCTTTTTTGCAGGTAGCGATCAGATTTGGAATTGTGGATGTTCGGGGGATGATACAGCATATTTCCTCGATTTCGTTGTCGATGGAAAAAAGAAAAATGCATATGCAGCAAGCTTTGGAACAGACAAGCTTTTTGATGATGATAACTTTGATTATCAGTCATTACTTAATGATTTTAATAAGATATCGGTAAGAGAAAAAAGTGCTATTTCAATCATTAAGGAAGAATCAGGAAGAGATTCAGAAGTTACATTAGATCCAACACTCTTACTTACAAAGGAGGAGTGGAAAAAGGTTGTTTCGCGTCGTCCTATGAAGGATAAGTATATTTTCGTATATACTATTCGCGAACAGAAGGATATTGCAGAATATACAAGACGATTAGCTGAAAAAACTGGATATAAAGTTATAAACGCTAAGTCAAGTATTGAATTTTTACAGAAGTGTTCACCAAGTGATTTTTTATCATGGATTTATTATTCTGAATATTTTATTACAAATTCATTCCATGGCACTGTTTTCTCACTAATATTTGAGAAACAGTTTGCAATTGAGCTTGATAATGGCAAGAATGTTAACAATAGATCCAAAGAACTTTTGGAGTTGGTTGGTGTAGATAGAACACTTTCGCTAGATAATATGGATGCAATTGATGATCCAGTAGATTATGAGAGTGTCAAGAATAAGCTTAAAGCTGAAGGAGAAAAATCGACTGAATTTATTGCATCAGCTTTAAATGGTAGGAAGTAAATGTAATGAATATATGTGATAAAAAATGCTGTAATGGATGTGGAGCTTGTTATAGTATTTGTCCAAAGAATGCTATTTCAAAAGAATATTCAGAAGATGGATTTTTATATCCAGTTATTGATGAAGAAAAATGTATTAACTGTGGTTTATGCAAGAGTGTATGCCCTAATAATATGCATCCGGAGTTTGGTGACTTATGTGGAGCCTACTTATATAAAAACAATGATATAAATGTTAGAAAACATAGCTCATCAGGTGGTGCTTTTTTAGAGATTGCTAAAAAAGTAATTGAACAAAATGGAATTGTTTTTGGGGCAGAATTTGATGCGAATAATAACATTCAACATAATGGTTATACTGAGCTACGTGATGTGCAAAAATTCTGTACATCTAAGTATGTACAAAGCGATACAAGGGACTCATTTAAAGAAGCATATGATGAATTAAATGCTGGTAAACTTGTTCTATTCTCAGGGACACCTTGCCAAATTTCGGGCTTAAAATCATATTTATCCAAAAGAAAATGTAATATAGAAAAGTTGATAACAGTAGATTTTGTATGTCACGGCGTAGGCAGTCCTAAATTTTGGAAGGATTGTTTAGATTATTATGAAAAAGAATATAAATCTAAAATTACGAGTGTTAATTTTAGAGGAAAACCAAGACCAGGAAAGTTGCAGAACCTTACAATAACATTTCAGAATGGTAAGCGCTTTGTTGCTCCCTCTACAAATTTAGAATTATTCTATTACCATTTTTTGAAAAATTATATACTGAGAGAGTCATGTTATGACTGTCAATATAGTAGTAAAAAACGTGTTTCGGATATAACTTTGGCTGATTGTTTTAGAGCAAAAGAAAAGCATACAAATATGCTTGATGGATTTGGATTGTCCTTTTTGATAGGTAATAGTGAAAAAGGATGTGAGCTGATAGAGCGTATTGCAGCAGCTGGTGATTTAATAGCTGTTGATATTAACGATTATATTCAGCCTAATATGAGTGAGCCAACGCCAAAACCAAAATCTTACAATGATTTTTGGAATAATTATGAAAATAGTGGATTCTATTCAGCGTTAGTTACAAGCGGTTTTAAAAATAAAAAAAATGAAATCAAAAATCATTTATTTAAGTTCGCATTTATGTTTAGAATAGATGATTTTGTTAAGTACCTAAAGAAATAGTATGATCACCTTGGAGGATTTAATGAAAGATTTTTTAGTGACAGTTGTTCTTCCAATATATAATGTAGAAAAATATTTAGATAGATGTATGGAGAGCGTTACTAATCAAACATATAAAAACCTAGAAATTATAATGGTGGATGATGGAGCTACAGATTCTTGCCCTCAAAAATGTGATGAATGGGCAAGGAGGGATGAAAGAGTAAAAGTTATTCATAAGAAGAATGCTGGCCTTGGCATGGCTAGAAATACTGGTATAGAAAATGCTACAGGTGATTATATTGTTTTTTTTGATAGTGACGACTATATTGAGTTGAACACTATTGAAATGGCGGTTAAATCTGTTAATGAATATAAATCTGATATTGTTACTTTTGGATTTTCTTTTGTAGACAATACAGGGGCAGCTAAGAAAAGTGTTATTCCTACTGGTCAATTTGAAGTATATAGAGGAGAAGATATAAGGTCAGTATTTCTGCCAGATTTACTTGCACAGGGCGAACAGGGAAAACATATTAAAAATTTGTGGTTAAGTGCATGGGTAAATATGTATTCCATGGATTTGATACGAAGGATAAACTGGCGCTTTGTATCAGAAAGAAAAATTATTTCTGAAGATGTATATTCACTTTTGGATTTATATTCTGAAGTAAATAGTATTTCAATTGTCAGTGAAGCGTTATATATGTATTGTGAGAATGATGAGTCTTTAACTCATACGTATCGAGAAGATAGGTTTGATAAAATATGTTATTTTTACAAAGAATGCTATTCATTAGCTGTAAAAAAAGGATATAGTCAAGCTGTTGTAGAGAATATATCATATCCATTTATTGCAAATACTATAGGTGCGCTAAAACTAATTATTAATGCGCAATTAGATATTAAAGAAAAATATAGATTAACTTATGAAATTGTTAATAATGAACAACTTCAAATAGTAATTAATAATATTGATTATCGAATGGAAGGCTTTAATAGAAAAGTGTTTTTTCATTTCGTAAAAAAGAAAAAA
>JAILNT010000422.1 GCA_024691265.1 Treponema sp.
AGAAAGAGAGCAATTAATTGAAAGTGACCCACAGCTTAAAAAAGACTGGGACGAAACCTACGGCGACCGTATGATTCGTATGGTATTTATTGGACAGCACCTGGATAAGGAAAAGATTTCAGCAGAACTTGATACCTGTCTAGGAAAATAAATAAATCCTATAAAAATCCCCCTGATGCAATTATCAAAAAACTTACAAGATAATTCAAAGGGGGATTTTTTTTATCCATGATAGAATAAGAAAGGAGGCCAAAATGGAATACAGACAATTTGGAGATACTTTTGTTGTAAGACTCAATCGAGGTGAAGAAATAATCACAGAACTTACAGCATTATGCAAAAAAGAAAATATAGAACTTGCCTCTGTACAAGGTATTGGAGCTGCAGACCTTGCAACAATAGGATTATATAATGTTAGTGAAAAATTCTATCACAAAACACAATTAAAAGGTGCAATGGAAATAAGCAGCCTTTTAGGCAACATAACAACTATGAATGGAGAAACTTATTTACATCTTCATATAAATCTTTGTGATGAAAACATGAATATAAGGGGAGGGCATTTAAACGAATGCCGTATTTCCGCCACAGGAGAAATTATCGTGACAAAAATAAACGGCAATGTAGATAGAATAAAAGATAATGAAACAGGGCTAAATATCTTTAAATTTTAGCAGCTTTAGCCTTTTTCATTTTATCAACATAAGCAACTGCTGAAAGGGCTGCAATATTTCCTTCTCCAGCAGCTTTTACATATTGATAAGGAAGCCCTACAATATCACCAGCAGCAAAACAGCCAGGAATACTTGTTGCCATAGTTCTATCAACTGCAATATGATTTCCATCAAGCTTTATACCAGAAATAAGCTGTGAAGGAGCAATACTTGAACGAAGTATAAAGACACAGGCTGTACTAATTTCCCTGTCACCAATCACTACGGATTGAACCTTCATAGCACCTTTTATTTCTTTTGGGATACCCCTTACAATTTCAATACGAGAATCAACATGAACCTCATCTTTATATTGAGGTACATAATAAACCTTTGATGCAATATCAGCTAAGAAATCAGCTTCTTTTTCTTCTTCCTTACTATAACCGATTACAACTACATCTTTACCCTTAAAAAGCATTCCATCGCATGTAGCACAATAACTAACACCACGACCAAGAAACTGTTCCTCGCCAACCAAAGCTTTTCCGAAATTAACACCAGTTCCTATAATAACAGAAGATGCTTCGTATTGCTCCTGACCTGCAAGGATAGTAAAATAATCACCCATGTTATAAACATTTGTTACTTTAGAATCAATAACATTAATTCCAAGCTTACTTAAATGCTCTTCATAGGCTTCTGCCAATTGAAGTCCTGAAACTCCATATAAACCAGGATAATTATTTATTTGATGTGCAACAGCAAGCTTTGTTTTAGTTGGCATTGCACCAAAAAGAGCTATTTTTTTAGCTCTTACAGTTGATGTAATTGCTGCAGATACACCAGCAGGTCCTGTTCCTATAATTGCAATATCAAAACGTGAATTAATTTCGCTCATAATTACATTGTATACAATTTAATTGTTATAGTCAACTAAATAATCATATAAATATAAAAAAAACTGCCTCTGTAAAAAGAGGCAGTCTGTAAAAGCATAAAGCTTTATGAGATTATCTTACAAGACTATTTCAAACATGCACTAATGCGTTCCAAAACCTTCTTACGGTCAAGAGGTTTTATAATATAGTTCTTAGCACCCAAGAGCAAAGATTTCTTAACAAGTTCCTCTTTACCCAAAGCACTTACCATAACTACATGTGCATTCTTATCAAATGCCATAATCTGTTCCAATGCAGTAATACCATCCATACGAGGCATAGTAATATCCATTGTAACAAGGTCAACATTAGGACAGAGTTCCTTGTATTTATCAAGTCCCTCTTTTCCGTCACCTGCAGTAGCAACAACTTCATAACCTTCACTTGTTAGAATCTGTCCAAGCTGCTTAGCAACAAACATTGAATCGTCCACAATCAAAACTCTATATTTTGAACCATCGGCTTTAACGCCTTCTGGCGGACGCTCGTTAATTGAAGGAAAATCTTGCTTTGTCTTCATATTTTTATCACTCCCTACAGTTTACATGCGCTCGCGAATAGCTACGTTAACTTCAATTTTACCACAGTCTGTGATAAGTGGAACTATAAGAGCTTCAACATTCTCTTCAGAAGCACCTGGATTCTTTCCTAATGCTGCAATTTCCATCTTTTCACCCACAAACAGAGCAGGTGGAGTAACGTCAAACTGGAATCCCAATTCATGCAATTTTGTTACAGCCTGAGCTGTTATAATATTTGCAAGCTCGCTGATAGTTGCTTTTGCAAGCTCATCAAATTCTGCTAATTCTTCGCTGTTCATCTTTGAAGCAACCTTCAAAGCTGTTTCAAAAGTCATATCGAAAAGAACACGACCTTCTACGGCACCAGCTAAGCCAACTAATGCTGCTACACCCATAACAGGCATAGCTGTAGACTTTAGGTACAAATCGCCGCGCTGGACGTCTTCTCCGCCTAAAACTTCCTTCAAAACCCTATATGAGGTTTCTACAAAAGGATTGATATACTCAACTCTCATTCATGTCTCCTGTATTGTTTGCTGTGTCTAAATCTCGATAATACCTTATTGCTTACTGAATGTCGATATAGAATCAACTTTCTTTTCGACCCATCCATCACGTCCAGCAAGAGATTCATTATCACCCAAGATTACAACACCATTACCTTTCAACTTCTCACCAAAATCGCTAATCAACTTATTCTGTGATTCCGTAGGTAAGAATGAAACAATATCACGGGCAAATATAATGTCCACAACTGGAAGGGCATTAGTATTTACACAGTCATGATATTCGAAAAGAATCATATCCTTTACGCTCTTATCGAATGTAGACTCGCCATTAACTGTTTTTGAGAGATATGGTCCATACCAATCTCCAGCAACAGAAGCAGGTACATTAAGCAAAGGAGCATTAGATACACTTAACAAATCGATATCATGTCCGTATATCCTTATTCTAGCACTAGGATAACGTTTTTTCAACAAACAAGCGAGAGAATATGCTTCATATCCTTTTCCACAGCCAGGATTCCAAACAGAAATCTGTTTTGCAGAATTTTCAGGAAGTGCCTTATAAATGGCATCAGCATACCCTTTACTCCACCAAGTTCCATTACATTTAGAATAAAAAGGATTAAGGAACTCATCTGCATCTTTTTCATTCTGCAACTGAGTTTTATCACTACCCTTTTCATTAGTCCATTCAGAAAAACGAGAGGTCAACCACTTTTCGTTTATAGAGCTTGAAGAGAACTTTCTAAAGTTTTTCAAACTTTCAACAACGAACTTATAATTAACATCGTCTTTCTTTGCTTCAGCTTTAGGAGTTTCTACAGAAGCTTTTTCAGCATTAGCAGAACCTTTATCCTTTGAATTCTCAGAAGAACTTTCAGGAGCAGGTGCATTAATAGCATGTGATACAGGTTGAATCTCTGCCTTTTCTTCAGAAGAAGATTCACTCTGTAATCCAAATATGCGATCAATGTCAAGCAAGATATACAAACGGTTATTGCTTTCCACAACACCATAGATATATTTTATATTAATATCGCCAAACAAAGGGTGAGGAGGCTGTATTGAACTCTTCTGAATTCCTACAACCTTGTCTATAGCATCAACAACAATACCAAATGTTCTTTCATCAATTGTAACGATAAGAACATTTTCCAATGCATCAGGATCTCTTTCCTCAACATCAATGTTAAAGAATAAACGCAAATCAATAATCGGGATTATATCACCACGAAGATTATACACACCAAGAACGAACGGCATCGTATTTGGAACATAGGTAAAATGTCCAGCCTTTGCAATTTCCTTCACTTTCATGATGTCGATTGCATAGTCCTTTCCTGCAAGAGAAAAAGTAACCATTTTGTAATCGATGACGCTAAGCTGTTCTTTCTTTATAGCAGCTGTAATCTGCTCAGGAGTTAACTGAGTTGCGTTATTCTGAGTCACTGCAGCAACAGCAGCTGCTGCTAAGTCTTCAGTTTTTACAGGTTCCATATTCTCCTCACACCTATTTTCCAATCATCTTGTTCTCGCGTTCCTGCTGTGCAGTAATTTCCTGCTGAACACCAAGCTCGAGCAACTGACTAACATCAATAATCAATGATACAGAACCATCTCCAAGGATTGACGCACCAGCGATTCCAGGAGAGCTTGTAAACTGATCATGAAGTGGTTTAATAACAACATCTTCTTCGCCAATCAAAGAATCAACCATAATTCCGATTTTCTTTTCCTGGCTTCCAACAATTACTATAAAGTTATATTCACCCTTTCCAGCATTCTTAATATTGAACAAACGGCTCAATCTCAAGATACTTATAACTTCATTACGAACATTCAGAACTTCATAGTTATCGATTGTATTTATTTCGTCCTGTTTTACACGAACGCTTTCAATAACGTTTGTAATAGGGATAGAATAAACTTCTTTTCCAACACGAACCAAAAGACCCTGAATAATAGCAAGTGTCAAAGGAAGGCGAATTGTAAACTTAGAACCCATTCCCCTTTCAGAAGTAACACTTACAGTACCCTTTAACTTTTCTATGTTAGACTTAACAACATCAAGACCTACACCACGACCAGAAACAGCAGTAATAGTAGAATTTGTAGAGAAGCCTGGCAAGAATATCAAGTTATAAGCTTCCTGATTTGTCAAAATCTTATCAGGATGAATAAGTCCCTTAGAAATAGCCTTCTGCTTAACCTTTTCAACATCAATACCTTCACCATCATCAACGATGTCGATTGTAATCATGTTTCCTTCGTTAGCAGCCTTCAACAAAATTGTACCTGTTTCAGGTTTACCAGCCTTCTTTCTTTCTTCAGGAGATTCGATACCGTGGTCAGCAGAATTTCTTACACAGTGCATAATAGGATCAAGCAAGTCTTCAACAACAGACTTATCCATTTCTGTGTCTTCACCTTCAAGCTTCAAATCCATCTTCTTGTTCAAACTGCGGCAAAGGTCGCGAACAGTACGAGGGAAACGGCTGAAAATCTGACTGATAGGAACCATACGAATCTTCATGACACCTTCCTGAAGTTCCGTAGCAATACGACCCAGGTTCTGTGTAGAAGAACGGTATTTTGAAGTAAGGTTTTTGAAAGAACCTTCAAACTGGTCAAAGTAAGAAGCAATACTTCCAAATTCTTCTGTTATAGAAGCTTTTATATCTTTTACAGAAGCACCGTTTTGAATCTCCTCAAGATACTGAGGAAGCTGCTCAAACATACGGCGAACCTTTTCTTTATAAGAAGCGTCTAATGTCTGGAACTGAACCTGAAGGTCACTCATCTGAGAAGCAATCTGATTAAATGCAGCCTTTGTAATAACAGTTTCACTAACAAGATTAAGCAAATAATCAATACGCTTAGAATCAACACGCAATACAGAATTCTGTTGAACTGTAACCTTCTTTGCAGGAGCAGCAACTTTTGCAGGTGCTGGAGCTGCAGCGGCAGGGGCTTCTGCTTTTGGAGCTTCAGCAGGAGCTGCACTTGCAGCAGGCTGTGCTACAGGTTCTGCAACAGGAGTTGTTTCAACAGAAGCTGCAGGTACTGTTTCTGCTTGAGTTTCAACAGGAGCTACTGCATCAGACTTCAATGCATCAGGGCCACCAAGAACAGTATTATCGTCAATCTGGTGAGCATCTGTACTCAATGTAACATCAACCAAAAAGGCTGTATCTTCCAAATCCTCGGCTGTAGTACTTGATGAAACAAAATATACAACCTTAGGCTGGAACTCATCTTCATAAAGAACATCAAAATCAGGAACAGTCTTTAAAACACTTCCTTTAGCTTTCAAGGCAACAAAAGCCTGAATACCACCAACGGAATTCATTGGACTGCTTTCATCAAACAAAACAGTAACAGCCCAAAGTTTTTCTCCAGATGGACATGCCTGTTTCAATTCAGCATATTCTTCTTCTGTAATAGGAACAACAAAAGCATCTTTCTTCGCAGAAGCAGCAGGAGCTGGTGCAGGTTTTGGAGCTGAACCAACCATACCTGCAGGACGTGGAGCTGGTCCTGAAGATTTTTTAGACTGTTTTGCAGGTATAAATGATTTTATCTTCGTCAACATAGGAGATACGTCTTCCTGATAGACGGAACCATTCATACGGGCTTCAAGCATAGCCTTGATGACATCAATCGCGTTCAGCAAAACATCAACTATTGGCTCTGACACAGCCAATGTTCCGGAACGGAGTGCATCAAGCAAATCCTCTACTGTATGCGTAAAAGTAGACAGCTCGTTCATCTCTACCGTAGCAGAACCACCCTTCAAGGTATGTGCTGCGCGGAAAATCTCGTCAATAGCATCGTGGTTTGTCGGATCGTTTTCGATTACGAGAATATTACTCTCAAGATGTTCTACCTGCTCTTGAGCTTCGGTAAAAAAGTCTTTGAGCAATTCTTCGTTATTAGCATCAAGATAGTCACTCATGACTTTTATTTTAATCCTTAAACATCATAAGTCAAGGTAAAAACATAAAAAATTGATTTTTATTGAATTAAATATATGAATATTTTTAATTATTGCTAAGTATTTTTCTACATTTTATATTATAATACCGATAAAAATAAAATGAAACGAATAGCAAGTATATTATTAACAATACCATTATGCACGTTTACAATGTTTGCAAACAGCTCT
>JAILNT010000425.1 GCA_024691265.1 Treponema sp.
CAGATAGAAGAAAAGAATTACGCAGAAAAATATAAGGCAAGCGGAATGGAAATAAAATAATTTCTTGCTTTAGTAATAGTTCTTTAATCTATAAAAAATAAAAGCTATAATAGAAAAGAGGTTTAGCAATGGAAGAAAGAAAAAGGCTTTTACCAAAACGGCGAGGGCGGCTTAAAAAATACGATTTTCCCATAAGAAGCTTTTCTATGTATTCTGTTTTATCTACATAAAGATAATTATTAAGCCTTAAATTTATGAAAGATTGTATTCCGATTGGTAATTTTCTTCTTTCTTCCATTGCTAAACCTCTTTTTTTCTATTATAGCTTTTATTTTCTATAGATTAAAGAAGTATTTATAGCTTACTGCAAGGAGAAAAAACTTTTTATAATTTAAGCTTTTAACCAAACTTTATATTCATCTGGTTAAAAGCTTTCACTATCTTTACTTTAATAATTCTGAAATTTCAGGTCTTTTCCATCTGGCTGCAACATCACAGGCTTTTTCACCATTAAGATTTACAGCATTTTTATTAAGACCTTTTTCCAGCAAAAGATTTACAGTAGCAGCATCAGAAACTTTTGCAGCGTAATGCAAAATAGTTTCTCCCTGAATATCCTTTCTTTCAGAAGCAAAAGTAACCATAGCATCAAGTAAGCGTTCATTACCTTTTTTCAAAGCTTCCAAAACTGCGTTATTTCCTGAATTATCAAAAATGAATGGGTCAGCATTATTCTTTAATAAAAGCTCAACATCATCATAAAGATTAGCATTCACAGCAAGATGAAGAGGTGTTAAACCTTTACCATTTCTAAGATTAACAGAAAAACCTTTATTAATAAGTTTTTCAAGTATATCAGCAGAAACACGGGATTCTATAGCAATATGAATTGGGGTATTACCATCAGAATCCATAAGATTACAATTATTACCTAAAACAGCATCTCTAACAGCATCGCTATCCCTTAAAACAAGACTGAAAGGACTATTACCATAACTATCACGAGAAAGAGGACTTGCACCTGAATTACGTAAAAGATTTATAATTGCAATATCTTTAGTTCTAGCAGCTTCATGAAAAGGACTATTACCATACATATCTTGTATCTGAGTATTAGCACCATTACTAAGCAAAAGGGAAACCATATCAACAAGACCTCTTTCAACTCCGTCCATAAGAACTGAGCAGCCTGTTATATCTGTTGAATTTACATTAGCACCTTCATTAATAAGAAGCCTTGCCATTGTAAGCTTTCCTGAACGGCATGCTGCTGCCAATGGAGTTTTACCGGAACTATTAGCACTATCAATAACAGCTCCTGCATTCAAAAGAACTTTTGCACTTTTCTGCGTATCCCATTTTACACAATGATGTAAAACAGTATTACCTAAATTATCATGAGCATTTACATTTGCACCATTATTAATAAGCTTCAAAAGAATCGTTTCATCATTTGTTTGAGCAGCAAAGAAAAGAGGTGTTTCTCCATTTGAATTAACGGCATCAATAACAGCTCCCTTTTCTATAAGAGCCTTTACTGCATCAGGGAGTTTCCAGCTTGCAGCATAATGTAAAGGAGTATTTCCATTTCCATCTCTTGCAGATATAACATTAGAAGTTAAAAGCCATTCCTGCTTATTTCCACCAGAACTAAAAGCAAGTCTTAAAGGGCTATAATTATTAACATTTGTTGCAAAAACATCAGCACCTTCATTTAGAAAGAGTTCTACAGCTTCTTTATTATTATGTTCTAAGGCAACATATAAAACAGAATCACCATTTTTATTTCTTGCATTAACATCAGCTCCAACAGAAATAAGATAATTAATATGTTCCATAGAAGCATTAGTTAAAAGGGCAATATGCAAAGGAGTATTACCTTCAGAATCAGGCATATTTACATTGCCTTCATTAACAAGCATCTTCAAAATAGAAAGTTCTTGTGCAAATGCAAAAGTTAAAGGAGTTCTACCATTCATATCTTTTGCATTAATATCAGCACCTTTACGGGCAAAAAAATCAATTTGACTAAGATTTCCATGTTCAACTGCAATAGCTAAAGGTGTCACCCCTTCCTTATTTCTTTCATCACACAAGGCACCAGCATTAGTAAGAAGTTCTAGAATATCAGCATCACAACCATTCATAGTTGCAGTATGTAAAGGCATATCACCAAACATATCTTTTGCATTAACATCAGCTTTATGCTCCAAAAGCATTGTATAAATCTGCTGCTGGGCGTTTTTTGGAATAATAAGCATCAAAGGTGTTTTGCCAATACCATCTTTTGAATTAACATTTGTTCCAGCCTGTAAAAGCTTATAAACAATATCAACACGGCCATATCTAACAGCCTCATGTATAGGAGTAGAGCCGGAAGAATCCTGAGCTGTAAGGGAAGCTCCGTTATCAATAAGATAAGAAACTATTCCCGTATGTCCGCTTATAGCTGCTATATGCAAAGGTGTCTGACCATCATCAAATCTCAAACTCATACTATGAGTTCTTACAGCATCTTCAAAATATGCATAATCACCACGCACAGGTTCAGAATTAGAAAGAAGTAATCTTGCTGCAATTCTAATAGATTCAACACTTGCATTATTATCAAATGCATAAGCTAATGGAGTTTTTCCATCATTATCTTTATCTGAAATTGGAATTTTTTTATCAATTGCATACTTTACAGCATTTTCATTCTGAGCAGCTACAAAATAATGAATCATAGATTTTCCGTCATTATCACGTTGTGCACCAGTTAAAGGATTTATCAAAGCATCAAAAAATAAATCTTCTTTAGTTAAAGCAAGTTCTAGAGGACTATTATTTTCATTATCTTTTTCAAAAATGCTAGCACCAGATTCTGCTAGTTCTTTTGCAGCTTCAACACTGCCGCTTTTTACAGCAACAGATAATGGAGTTTCGCCATTGTTATTTTTTAAATCAATACTTGCATGCTTTAATAAAAGAAACTGAACCATATCAGCATCATTTATTCTTGCAGCAACATGAAGAGCAGTATTGCCATCTTCATCTACAGTATTTATTTCAGCACGAGAAGAAAATAAAGCTTTAGCTTCAGCTGTTCTTCCTGCTCGTATTAATTCCTGAACTGTTAAATCTGAAGATTTCTTTTGAACAGAAGAAGTTGTATTTACAGATGTAGTTTCACAGCCATAAAGGAAAAGCAGCATTGAAAAACAGGCTGCTACAATTTTGCCAGTTCCGATTTTCATAAAAACTCCCAAAAAAATGCTCTCCGAAAAAAATAATACTAGTCAATAAAACTTAGTACTCTATCATATAGTAATTATTTATTATCGGTCTTAAAGAGCTTTTTTTTGAGTCTTTAATTATTACAGTCTGAACATAATCCCAATATATTAACCTGAACTTTTTCTATTTTATATCCAGGATTTTTCTTCATAACACTTTTGCTGCATATATCTTGAATATCATTAATGCCATCTTCTGCGTCAAAAATATCTATAATTTTTCCACATTTAGAACAAATAAAATGTAAATGAGGAGAAAGATTCGCATCATATCTACTTTCACCATCTTTAACATATACTTCTCTTACAATTCCTTTTTCCACAAAAGTATGAATTGTATTATAAACTGTTGTTCTAGATAAAGTTGGATAAGAAGGTGAAAGGCTGGCGAATACCATATCAACAGAAGGGTGTTCTATACTATTCGCCAGATATTCATAAATTGCAAGACGCTGGACAGAAGGCCTTATTCCACAGTTAGAAATTAATTTAACATAATCTTGCTGTTCCATAAAAACCTCCATTAAATATCCAGCAATTTGTAAAAATTATTAGTTACCAAAATAACGTTTCAAAAGACCACAGAAACCACGTCCATGGCGAGCTTCGTCTTTTGCCATTTCATGAACAGTATCATGAACAGCATCATAACCAAGCTTCTTTGCAAGAGATGCAAGTTCATATTTTCCATTACAAGCACCCTGTTCAGCAGCTGCTCTAAGTTCAAGATTCTTCTTTGTAGAAGAAGTTACAACTTCTCCTAAAAGTTCTGCAAAACGAGAAGCATGATCAGCTTCTTCAAAAGCATATCTCTTAAAGGCTTCTGCAATTTCTGGATAACCTTCTCTATCAGCCTGTCTTGCCATAGCAATATACATACCAACTTCAGAACATTCACCAACAAAATTATCGCGAAGACCCTGTACTACTTCTTCATTCAATTCAGCTGCAATTCCAACAACATGCTCTGCTGCAAAACCCTCATCAGAAGTAGTCTTTTCATAGAACTTATCTTTTCCAGCTCCACACTGAGGACACTTTTCAGGTGCATTATCACCTGTATGAACATAACCACAAACTTTGCAAACCCACTGCTTCATAAAGAGCTCCTTGATAAAAAAAATATAGAGTGTATAAGTAATTGTTACAAAATCAAATTTGTAATCATTACAATAATGAATCTAATACATATATTTTATTTTGTCAAGGAATACTCAAAAAAAAGTGAAAAATTAGCCGCAAACAACTTTCATCAAGTGTAAATCACCTTCAATAGTAACTTCTTCACCCGGAGAAAGCATTATTAAATCGTCTGTTTTTATTGCAAGTTCCTTGTTATTCGAAGAAATTTTTCCACTACCTTCAATAACAAACAATGCAGTCCAATCCCTTGGAGAAGTCTCTCGACCAGAATTTTCAGTAGTTCCCGTATAAACATTTTCAACAGTTATATCTTCAAGTGTAAAATACGGACAGCTAAAAACTCCAGGGAATTTTCCTACAGGACGAACAACATTAGGTTTAATAACTGCAATACCTTTTTCTATATGAAGTTCTCTGTCTCTACCCCAGTCATATAGTCTGTAAGTAACATTACAAGATTGCTGAACTTCAAGCAGCTTTAAGCCACCACAAATAGCATGTACAGTACCAGCAGGAATATAAATGAAATCACCTTTTTTCACATCGACATAGTGAAGCATATCACAAAGATTATTATTTTTTATGGCTGCCCTAAGTTCACTAGGAGAATAAACTCCGTTTAGTCCATAAACAAGCTGAGCATTTTCTTTTGCGTCTAAGACATACCAACATTCAGTCTTTCCCTTAGAATTCTCATAAAGAGCAGCTTTTTCATCATCAGGGTGAACTTGAACAGACAAAGTTTCTTTAGCTTCAATTATTTTTATTAAAAGAGGGTAATCTCCAGCTATAGTTTCGTAAAAATCCTTCTGTCTTCCATCAGGATGAGTAGAAGCAAGCCAAAGCTCTCTTCCCCAAATCTTCTTAGATTCAATAGGTTCAAAACGATACATTACAATTTTCCCGACTAAGCTAAATATTAATTATTCCAAAGATTTTCTGGATAATATCCAGCTTCTGTCATTCTGGCAATTTCAGACTTTACAATGGCTCTATCTTCTGGATAAGTCATACCAAACCATTTTTCAGTAGAAGAAAGGAATCTTATAGTACCCTTACCCTCTTTTACAATCTGGCTTGCAGCAACAGGAAGTAAAGCTTCAGCCTTAGCTTCTGATAATTTTGTTTTTTTGAAATTTTCCCAGTATTCTTCAAATGTTGGGAATGCAGAAGGTGTAAATCCAAAAAGATTCATACTAACAGGTTCGTTACCTGTCATTTCAATACGCTGTCCATCAAGACTGCTTATGATTTTTTCAGAACCATCGCTCTGTTTTTCATAAGCAATCTTTGTATTTTCAACAATAGAATCAAGATATCCATCTTTTACAGTGCAAACACCACGACTTACAGAACCATTGCGGCTCATGGTATTTCCAAGAATATAACCAACCATTGCATGCTCTGTGCTGTTATTATCTAAAGCACTAAGATAGTTAGATAAAGTCTTAAATGCATCTCGTCCGTAATAATCATCAGAATTGATTACAGCAAAAGGTGCATCAAGCAATTTTTCTTTTGCACAAAGAACAGCGTGAATAGTACCCCAAGGCTTAGACCTCTCACTAGCAACCTTTAATTCATCAGCTGTTAAAAGAGATTCTTTAGTCTGGAATACATATTCTGCATCAAAATTGGCGGCAATTCTATCAAAAAGTCTTTCTCTAAAATCCTTTTCAATATCTTTACGAATAATAAAAACAATACGGCCAAAACCACATTTTTTTGCATCATAAGCTGCATAATCCAAAAGACACTCGTTATGCAAGCCAACGCTGTCGATTTGTTTTACTCCACCATAGCGGCTTCCCATACCGGCAGCAAGCACTAGTAATGTTGGTTTCATAGATATATTCTCCTAATGTTGAACACTGAAAAAAGATAAAGCCTTAGTCGGCGATAGCTGTTTCCAATGCAATTTTCATCATATTTGTAAATGTTGTCTGTCTTTCCTCTGCAGAAGTAACTTCTCCAGTAAGCATATGGTCGCTTATAGTAAGAATAGCAAGAGCCTTACGATTGAATTTAGCTGCGAGTGTATAAAGTTCAGCAGCCTCCATTTCAACAGCTTTTACACCATATTTTGCCCAAAGCTTCCAGTTGCTGTTCTCATCATAGAACATATCACTTGAAATACATGAACCTACTGTATGCTTAATTCCAAGTTCATCTGCAACATTATCAGCCTTTTTCAAAAGACTATAATCTGCAGTTGGTGCAAAATGCATGCTTCCAAATCTCTGAGTCTGTAAAGAAGAATCTGTACAGGCACTAACGGCAAGTAAAGTATCACGAATCTGAATATCTTTACTGCAGCCTCCAGCAGTACCTACACGAATAGCTTTCTGAACTCCATAGAACTGGAAAAGCTCATTTACATAAATTGAAAGAGAAGGCTGTCCCATACCTGTACCTTGAACGCTTACACGCTTTCCTTTATAGGTACCTGTAAAGCCATACATGCCACGAACTTCATTGTAGCATTTTGCATCTTCCAAAAAATTATCAGCAATAAATTTTGCTCTTAAAGGGTCTCCAGGAAGCAATACAGCTTCCGCAATTGCACCCTCTGGTGCATTAATATGTGTACTCATAACTCCCCATTATAACACAATAAATGTGTATCATTAAAGCCTATATATAAAAAAGTAAAAGCCTATTATCGACAAGCTTTTACCTTATAAATAGATAACATTTTCTAATTTTTATATTTTCGTTATAGTCTATTTATAGATTTGTTACAAAACGTAATTAGAAAATGTTATCTATTTATAAGGTAAAAGCT
>JAILNT010000429.1 GCA_024691265.1 Treponema sp.
TGCACATTTGAGGACTGCAGTGAACAACACCTGGAAATCCCACATCAAAACCTGCATGTGTAAGCACAATCAGATCATTTTCAGCTGCACAATCAATAACTCTAAGAAAATTTATATCGTCTATATCACAGTTTTGATATACAGGATGAATCTTTATACCTTTAATTCCACAAGTTTTTAGTCTTTTTAACTCATTTTTATAATCTTCGAATTCTGGATGCATACATCCAAAACTCAAAACTTTATGATCTAACTCATCACGAAAATATAGTTCATTATTTAAAATAGAATTATTGTTGATCTTAACCACCTGTTCTTTACTTGTTGCAACAGGCATAACAACAGATAAATCTACTCCTGCTCTATTCATCGACAAAATCAACCCATCGATAGTTCCACTTGAATGTGGAATTATATGAGCTTTTCTACTAAGACTATCAACAGCCTTTTCTGCAATTTTACCTGGAAAAATATGAGTATGAATATCAATGATCATTGTTATGTCCCTAAAATATTAAGTATCACTTTCGTCTGATAGAGATGTACTCTGATGAACCATAACCTCTATGTCATAACAAGCAAAAGCACTATCTACCAATGTTTTATCTGGTTTTTTTGTAAAAACAGAAATAACCGGAACAATTACGAGACCAGCAAGCATACAAAACGCACCTGCATTAATCGGAGATTGTAAAAGCTTAGGGAAGCTTGATCTGACAAACATATTTGCCAACATAACAACAGTAGAAAATACAAAGCTACACCAGACACCTGCCTTAGAAGTTCCCTTCCAATAGAGGCCATAAAGAAAAGGAGCAAGAAACGCACCCGCCAAAGCCCCCCAGGAAACACCCATTAGCTGAGCAATAAATGTTACATTCTGCTTGTACTGAATTATAGCTATAACAACAGATATTGCTACAAATACAACAATAAGACATCTCATTATAAAGAGCTGTTTTTTTTCATCCATATCCTTAATAACATGTCCTTTAAGGAGGTCTAGAGTAAGCGTCGAACTACTAGTAAGTACTAATGAAGATAAAGTAGACATAGAAGCCGATAATACCAGTATAACAACTACTGCTATCAGAAAATCCGGAAGACTTGAAAGCATAGTTGGTACAACGCTGTCATAACCATTTGCAGCTATATCAATCTGATCAGAAAATAATCTTCCAAATCCACCAAGGAAATAACAACCTCCCGCAACAACAAAAGCAAAGAAAGTAGATACTATTGTTCCCTTTGCAATAGCCTTCTCACTCTTTATAGCATAGAATTTCTGAACCATCTGAGGAAGTCCCCATGTTCCAAGAGAAGTAAGAATGACAACGCCTAAAAGATTTAAGGGATCCGGTCCAAAGAATGAAGCAAAAACACCTGGTGTTGTAGAAACACTATCATCAGAGATTCTTGCCAATCCGTCCAGAGCTTCAAGAAAACCTCCCTGACTATTTAAAACCGAAACAACAACTGCACTTATACCAACAAGCATTATTATTCCCTGAATAAAATCATTTATTGCAGTAGCCATATAGCCTCCTGCAATAACATAAATTCCTGTAAGAACAGCCATGACAATAACACAAATTGAATAATCAATATTAAATGCCATTCCAAACAATCTTGATAGACCATTATATAAAGATGCAGTATAGGGAATTAGAAAAATGAATGTTATAACAGATGCTGCAATCTTAAGAGACCTGCCCCCAAATCTTGCTGCAAAAAATTGTGGCATTGTAGCTGAGTCAAGATGCTGTGTCATAATTCTCGTTCTTCTTCCAAGTATAACCCACGCAAGAAGTGAACCTATAAGAGCATTGCCTATTCCAGCCCAGGTAGCAGCTATACCATATTTCCAGCCAAATTGACCTGCATAACCTACAAAAACTACAGCGGAAAAATATGATGTACCATAAGCAAACGCTGTAACCCACGGTCCTACAGATCTGCCACCCAAAACAAAACCATTCACATCTGTAGAATTCTTCCTGCATATGAATCCAATCGATAGCATTAACAAAAAAAAGATGATCAACAACATAATCTTAATAACCATAAATAACCTCCAAACGTTTTTTCATACCCTTTTAATACTTTAACGCTTTAAATCGCACAAGTCAATAAATTAATAGCATGATTTGATATATTTTAAGCAAAAATCAAAGATATTCTAACAATAATTAGTGATAAGATATCTATTGAAAATTTATAAATAATATTATTTAGTTTATATTGAATTATTTTACAATATGCTATAATATGTTATTAGTTATTGCATTCTATGGCGATTATTCAATAAAAACTTTAATTAGTTCTATTAGAATCTACGCCATAATATATAAATAAAAAGGAGTAGGTAAAATGAAATTCTTTATTGACACAGCTAACATTGAAGAAATTAAGAAAGCAAATGACATGGGGGTTATTTGTGGTGTTACTACTAACCCATCACTTATCGCAAAGGAAGGCCGCGATGTATATGAAGTCGTTAAGGAAATCGCTTCTATTGTAGATGGACCTATCAGCGGAGAAGTTAAGGCAACAACAACAGATGCAGAAGGAATGATCGCGGAAGGTAGAGAAATTGCTAAGCTTCACAAGAACATGGTTGTTAAGATTCCTATGACTGTAGAAGGCCTTAAAGCTTGTAAAGTTCTTTCAAGCGAAGGTATCAAGGTTAATATGACTCTTATCTTCACAGCAAATCAGGCTCTTCTTTGTGCATGAGCAGGTGCTGCCTATGTTAGTCCATTCCTCGGAAGACTTGATGACATAAGTGTTCGCGGTACAGATCTTATTTCTGAAGTTGCTGAAATATTCAACATCCACAATATCCAGACAGAGATCATCGCAGCAAGTGTACGTCATCCAATGCATGT
>JAILNT010000439.1 GCA_024691265.1 Treponema sp.
TCAATTAAAAAATTTTGACCTTGCAGAATTAAAAGGAATGTCTAAATTTGCAAAATATTCAGACAAAGAATTTACTGATATAGATGCTTTTTTTAATATTTATGTGTCATTCATGCAGACAAAATTCGCAAAAGAATTCCCTCAAAACCTTCCACAGAGAAATGCAGATTTAGAGCTTGTAGGGCTTGCAGCTCTTGCAGATATAATGCCTCTAAAAAATGAAAACAGAATATTTATAAGACATGCACTTGCAACAATAAATGCCGGAAAAATTCGTCCAGGACTTTTAGAACTTATGTCGCAGCTTGATATGCTCAAGAAAAAGGTAAGCTCAATAGATTTATCATGGACAGTTGTCCCTAACTTAAATGCAGCGGGAAGATTAGGGCATGCAGAACTTGCAGCACAACTTTTCTTAACAGAAGATGCAAAAGAACGCTATAACATAGCTGAGAAGATAAAAAAGCTTAATCTTGAAAGAAAAGAATTGGGAGCAGAAGCCTGGAACTATGCATTACCAAAGGCAGAAGAAAGCATTAAAGCATATAACGGGAATCTATGTGTAATTATAGATGAAAGAATAAACAGAGGGGTAAACGGTATATTAGCAGGACAATTAGTCCACGCATTCAATGTACCGGCAATTACAATCACTTTTACAGATGAAGAGACTGCCGTAGGCTCTATGAGAAGTTGCCGAGGATTAAAAGTCCCTGATTTTCTTGATAAATTTGATTCAATATTTATAAATCATGGTGGTCATCTGGCTGCTGGAGGTTTTAGTTTTTATAAAAAAGATTTAGAAACATTTAAAAAGATGCTTTTAGACTTTTCGAAAGATATAAAACTTGAAGAAGCTAAAGAAGACTTTATAGAAGTAGATGCAGAACTTCCAGCTGAATATATGCACCCTGATATTCTTAAATTAATAGATGAATTTGAGCCTTACGGAGAAGAAAATCCTTCATTAACATTTATGAGTAGAGGACTTCCTGTAATTGATGCACAAATTTTAGGAAAAGCAGAACCTTTGCACTTGAAACTTCTATTTGATTGCGGGAATACAAAATGGCCGGCATTATTCTGGAAATAAGCGGAGAGATACAGAAGGGATTTCAATATAGGGGAATCTCTTGACATTTTATATCAAATAAATAGAAATGTATTCAATGGAAAAGAGTCACCACAAATAATATTGAGTGACATAAAAAATACAAGGAGAGAAACAAAATGATTCTCAGTAAGCTTAGAAAAACAACTTTAGTAATTATTATCATGCTATTTGCAATAGTAACAACTTTTGCAACAAATGCAACATTCTCAAATACAGATTACAGTATAGTTTTAGCATATACAGAAAAAACTTACCCTGGAGATGCAATTTTTGTTCACATGGCATTAACAGCTACAAACAAAAAAACAGCTTTAGAAAACACCTCTGCAACATTAACATTTCAAGATGAAACAGGAAAAAAGATAGACAAGGTAAACTTCTTTAACATTTCAGTTTCAAAGGCAAAAGCTTCTGTAGATATGCTTGCAGGAGTTGCTCTTTCGTCATGGCTTAAAGCAGGACTTTATTCTATAAAAGTAACCTACACACCTTTTGGTTCAAGTCCAATGGAATTTGACCTTCCTGTAACAGTAAATGAAAAAACATTTGACACGGAAGTAATAGCACTTAATGAAACTAATACAAATATAAGAACATCAGAAAGTCCTACAAAAGTTCAGCAGGTAAATAAACTCAGCAAAGTTTTAATGAAAACTGATACAAATGCAGTATATCAGCTTAATAGATTCTCTGCTCCTACAACTTCAACAAGAAGAACTGATACTTATGCATCAAGAAGAACTTTTGAATATTCAAACGGAAAAACAGCAACTACCCTCCACATAGGAATTGACTACGGTATTCCAACAGGTACACCTGTTACTTCTTGTGCTGCCGGAAAAATTGTAATGGCAGAAAACAGAATTACAACAGGCTGGACAGTTGTAATAGAACACCTTCCTGGCTTATACAGTCTTTATTATCATTTAGATAGTCTTGGCGTAAAGGAAGGTCAAATGGTAAAAATGGGAGATATAATAGGAAAATCTGGAGCAACAGGACTTGCAACAGGTCCTCATTTACATTGGCAAATGTCACTAAACGGACAAGCCGTAAATCCTGATATATTCCTTTCAGACTTTGCCTTTGTAGATAATGATGATTAATCTTGCTTGAAATAAAGAGAGCCGTCATAGCTGGTATATATTGAATAATATATACCGCTTTGAGCTCCTGAAAGATTTAATGTATATAATTTTGCATAATTACCAAAAACCTTTGTACTTTGCCTTAAAGCAAAACGAGCTAAAGTATATAAGTCCTTTCTAGCTTGAATTCCTTGAATGTATGACATTAAAAGACATTGCTTATCCTCTAGATAGTAAGGATAAAGATGTGTACCAGATTTATAATGAATAAGAACTGGAATAGTTGAACGATATCTATGTGGATATATTCTGAATGGAAATAAAACTTTTTTATCTCTAAATTCAGCACTAACAAAATCAATGTTCAATGATTCTCCATTCCAAGACCTATCTATTACAGCTATTTCCCGTCCATAATTATCATATATCCAGAATCTTGCACTAACAGAATTTCTGCTAGTGCCATAAACAATAAATTTCATTATAGAATAATTCTGAATATATGGTATTCTGTCTGCAGCTGGAAAGCAAAATAAAAACCTTGCAATATAATTACCAATAAGAGAAAAGGCAAAAATGAGCAGAGCAGCAGCTATTGTTTTCAACGCTATCTCTGTTCCGTGTTTCATCTATTTTGCCCTCACAATGTCTAAAAATTGTTTCTCGTCTATAACAGGAATTCCAAGCTTCGAAGCTTTTACATTCTTAGAAGAACCACTTGTGGTATCATTTGTAACAAGATAAGTTAATCCCTTTACAACAGAAGACTTTACACTACCTCCAAGTTCTTTTACAAGAGCTTGTGCAGCACTACGTTTCATTGTTGCTAATTCCCCTGTAAAGCAAAAGGACATATTTGCTAAAATACCCGTATTATTTATAGCCTTAATACTGATAGTTCCATCATTTACAAGCTTCAGCATTTCATCTTTATTATCAGCAATTCCCTGGATAAGTGTATGTGCCATAATTTCTGCAAAACCTGATATACTTGCAACATCTTCCTCTTTAGCGGCAATTATCTTGTCTAATGTATCAAAACCGGCTTCAATAAGCTTTTCAACAAGAGTTTCTCCTATTCCCTCAATATCAAAACCAGCTATAAAAGAGGATAATTTTACATTTCTATGAGAATTTATCGAAGAAGCAACTTTTTGAGCAGCTAAAGATTTCTTATCCTGAGCAATACTTTCTTCATTTAGAAAAAATGGAGTCAAGATTTCTGCATTAAGAGAATACAAAGAAGAAATCGAAGATATTTTTCCTGCATCAAAAAGAGCCCTTACAAGACTATCACCAAAATCAGTAATATCAATAACATTTATCCATTTTTGAATTTGATGCAAAAGTTTTTTAGGACAAGATTTATTCGGACAAAACAAACGAGTTCCATCATTCTGCAATTTAGTATGACAAGAAGAACATTCACAAGGAAGGATTACAGGTGAAGAATCCTTTTCTTCTTCATCAGGAATGACACTTTCAATTTTTGGAATAATTTCGCCTCGTTTAACAACAACGACATGACTACCTATTTTTAAGCCTAACTCTTTAATAGTATTAGGGTTTGCAAGACTTGCCCGCTGAACTTTAGTTCCGTTCAAATCTACTGTATCAAACTCTGCAATAGGAGTATAGGTTGCTCCCGATTCACTCCAAATAACACGACGAACAACAGATACAGCTTCTTCAAGGCTAAACTTAAATGCAATCTGATGGTCAGGACGAGCCCTGCTTGCATCTTCTGCATTTATAACTCTTTCTTTTATAACAAGTCCATCAATATCATAAGGAATAGACTTACGAATTTCCATAACATGAGCTCTATAATCTATTACCTCTTGAATATTTTTACAGATATGTAAAGGAGATGTTTCAAAACCGCATTTAGAAAGCCAATTCATTTTTTCTTCTTCATCAGAAAAGAATGAGTAAGAACCATCAAAAGCTTTGGCGTCATAAACCATTAAAGTAAGATTTTCACAGCCGATTCCGTCTTTACGTTTCATGAGTCCATTAGCTGCATTACGACAATTTGCCTTATCAGAATATAAACTATCATGGACATCATGATACATAAGAACTTCACCACGAATTCCCCCTGTATAAGGAAGTAATTCACCGTTTACTTCAAGTTTTTTTTGAACCCCTTTCATCTTAACGGCATTATCTGTAATATCATCTCCGATAGAACCGTCTCCTCTGGTAACTGCATGCTGCAAAATACCATTTTCATATTGAAGTTCAAGGCTCGCGCCATCTAATTTATACTCAACCAGATATTCATCATAAGCATGCTTTTCTGCCCATGAAGTAAATTGTTCTGGATTTGCAGCTTTTTCCTGGCTTCCCATAGGCATGACATGTTGAACCTTTGCAAAATTACCATTA
>JAILNT010000445.1 GCA_024691265.1 Treponema sp.
GGTATAAGTCCTAGACGAATCCTTTTAAAATCAGGAATACCATTCAGCACTTCATTTATTGTGCCGTCTCCACCTACTATAACAAGATTGATATATTCACCAGCTGCAGTAGAATCATATATCTTTTTTGCAAGCTCAATACCGTGTCCTGCATGTTCTGAAAGATAATACTTGTAGTCTAAATTATTATCTATGAGATATTTTTTTACAGTTTTCCATGTTTTCAAAGCAGTTCCACTACCGCCATGAATATTTACTATGAAATCAAAATGCATAAAATCAGAGTATAAAAAAAAAAGCGGTGTTTCAAGTATTAAAGTTGAAATACACCGCTTATTGATTTATTGGCTATATAGCTTTTCTTATTTTATTTTTTAGACTTTTTAAGAATATCTATAACCTTTTCTGGAGTATCTGCATCAAGAATAGCCTCCCGAATATCTTGCTGCATCAAGGCACCAGAAATAGCTGCCATAACACGCATATGAGGTCCAGAACTAGATTCAGGGGAAGCTATCATAATAAAGATTTGAGAAGGCTTTCCATCAAGTGCATTGAAATCAACACCTTCCTTTTTTATACCGATTGCAACACAGATTGAACAAACTCCATCAGTTCTTGCATGTGGTATTGCAATTCCATGTTCAAGACCTGTACTCATTACAGCATCTCTTTCATGTACCGCATCAAGTATTTCCTGATGATTTCTAACCTTTCCAGAACGTTCAAGCAAAAGAATAAGTTCTTCAAATATCTCGTCCTTTGTATTTCCCTTCATATTGCAGCAAATACATTGAGGGTCTAAGAATTTGAACATAATAGGAACAACACGGTTATCTGCACTTACTAAGCCTGTCTGCAAGCACTCTGTATCATGAAGGATATTCAAAGATGAAATTGATTTATTCAAGCGAAGCATAACTTCATATATTTCACCTTTTACAAAGCCCATATCTTCCTGTGCTGTTTCTATAATAACCGAAGTTCCTTCTTCTATTATGGAAATTGATACATCGCCTTTTCTAGCCTGTGAAATACCATCTGAGATATTCATCATTTGTACATAAAAGCCTTCTGCACGTAAATCACGAATAAAGATGTCTAAAACAAGACGAGCTATTTCAGAATCCTTAAAATCCCATATAAACTGCTGGGCTTCAGAAGTTTTTATTTCTTTTCTTGTTCCCCTGCCCTTCATTTTTAATGAAATATTCAAAATAGGAGGAGCTGCAAGAGTTGTGATAAGTGTCATAAGAATAACAACACCAAATAACTTTTGGTCAATAACTCCATTTGTAAGACCTATGCCGGCGATAATAAGGGCAACCTCGCCTCTTGGAACCATGCCTGCACCAATTCTAAAGGCACCTCTCAAATTGAAACCAAGTCCTAATGCAGGGAGTCCACAACCAAGAATCTTAGAAGCAACACCGAATACTGTATAGATAGCTCCAAATATAAGGACTTCCTGGTCAAAAAGCTTTGAAAGATTTACGCTCATACCCATTACAGCAAAAAATACTGGAACAAAGAATTTATAAAGTCCATGTATTCTTTCCTGGATAACAGGTGCTATATCTGTTCCAGAAAGTGCAAGTCCTGTTGTATAAGCTCCAATAATCATTGCAAGACCTTGCTTTTCAAAAATACCAGCTAACACAAAAGCTACTCCAAGAGCCGCTATAGAGAAATCAAATGTGCCACCGAAAAGTTTTACGAATTTAGCAATTTTCTTTGAAAGAACAATACATAAAACTGTAAAGAAAAGCCAAATAGAAAAAGCTTTTAATGCAATCATTCCAATTTTACTGCCAGAAAGAACTGCACCACTAGACATAGCAGCACAAATGCCCATAACAACTGCAAGAAGTACGATACCCAATACATCATCAAAAACAGCAGCTGCAAGGATTGTAACACCTTCGGGGCTATCCATTTTCTTTTTATCAGACAAGATTCTAGCTGTAATACCTACAGATGTAGCTGTTGACATAATTCCAAGGAATAAGCAGCGAACGTCCATAAAAGATGTATTAAGCATAAGCATTGAACATACATCACCTAGAAGGAATGATACTGCAACGCCTCCAAAACCAATGATGCCACCTGATACAGAATACTTTATGAATAAAGAAAGGTCTGTTTCTATTCCCGACGCAAACAATAAAATGATAGATGCAATAGATGAAATTGCATACAACTCAGGACTTACAGCAAGAGATTCAGAGTTCAGAGGGAAAATCCCATTCACAAAGTATTCTGTATCAGGTGGCATCATTGGTTTTGGAGGCGTTGCAGTATCATTCCTTCTAGGTGATGTATGTTCAATGCTTATGCTTAATACATCTTT
>JAILNT010000064.1 GCA_024691265.1 Treponema sp.
ACATCTGTCACCAATCATTATACATTCAACAAAGGTTGATGTCATAAAAAAATTACTTTCGAAAAACAACATCACTAATCATGATGAATGTATAATGATTGGTGACAGATGTTTTGATGTTGAAGGAGCAAAACAAGTTAATATATCCTGTATCGGAGTATGCTTTGGCTTTGGCAGTAAAGAAGAATTAGAAGCTTCCGGGGCTATAGCCACAGCTGATACTCCGATGGATATCGCAAAAATACTTTTATAGTTTTTATTACTGTTAAAAATATTATTTCTCAGGCGTTGTTCCTTCCAAAACAGCCCTGAGAGCTCCTAGTTTTTCGTTAGTTTCTTCCCATTCACGTTCCGGATCACTATCGTAAACTATACCGCCTCCAGCCTGTAAACTCCATGTATTGCCTTGTTTCAAAGTACATCTAATTGCAATACAGAAATCCAAATCTCCGTTAGCCTGTATATATCCTACTGCACCAGCATAAAATCTTCTTTTTGTTTTTTCCAGAGAACTTAATATTTGTATTGCACTAATTTTAGGAGCTCCGCTTACTGTTCCTGCCGGGAAAGCAGAACGCAACACTTGAATCTGTTTCATGCCTTTTTTTACTTTTCCCTGAACTTCACTTACAAGATGCATAACATGGCTAAACATTTCACATGTCATATAACGGGTGACTTCAACACTTGCTTTTTCACATACTCTTCCAAGGTCATTTCTTGCAAGGTCAACAAGCATAAGATGTTCACTCTTTTCTTTTGCATTTCCTAATAATTCTTCCTTTAATGCTTCATCTTCCTCTGCATTTTTTCCTCTCCTTCTTGTTCCTGCAATAGGTCTTATAGAAGCAATACCGTCTCTTACCCTTACAAGACTTTCAGGTGAACTTCCGACAAGTTGTCTGTTACCAAAATCTAAATAAAAAAGATAAGGAGAAGGATTTACAGAACGAAGCCTTCTATATATTTCAAGGGCATCTGTATCACATTCCAGCTGAAGCCTTCTAGAAGGTACTGCCTGAACTATATTGCCTGCTATAATATGTTTTTTCAAAGCTATAACTTTATCAATATATTCTTGTTTAGAACGCTCTAAATCTGTAATAATTTTGCATGGAGAAGGATTTTCAGGAGGGGCAAGATAACTAAAATCAAGGTCATTAAGTCTTTTCTGTAAATTATCTACAGCTTTCTGTAAATCTATTTGATGCTCCGTATAATTTAATGCAATTATATGTAATTGTTCTGAGAAGTGGTCAAATATTATGTAAATATGACCTGCTATAAATTCACTTTCAGGAATATGAAGTTCATCTGTTTGAGATGCAAGGGTTATAGTATCACACCTTGCACAAAATTCATAACTTAAATAACCAATTCCACTTGCCGGTACTGGTATTTTATATTTTTCAAGGTCATTTTCATTTGAAACATACATTAATGCATCAAGAATATCTGCTGTATGAGGAATTTTACTTCCTTGTGCTATAGTTTCAATTTCTTGACCTGAACTTACTGCTGTTTGTTCTGTAAAAGGAATTCGCCTTCCGTCTACTATAAAGGCTATACCTTCATCATCTTGTATAATGTGAAATGCTTCTTCTGTCATAAGAATAGAATATCTATCTTTTCCCTGATTGAATCTTGCACTTTCAAGAATTGCTTTTGCTCCAATTTTTTTAGCAAGTGAAAAAGGTGTATATCTATCACTAGGTAGTGTTAAATAGATGCTGTCTGTACGTTTGTTCATAAATAAACTCCTGCTTTTATGAAAATGAGTATAACTGCAGTGTTTATTACTGTCAATAGAAACATACATCAAAATTAAATATTTGAAATAGAATTAATATTTTGCTATTAGATTTTTCTTGTCATTTTTATAAAAAGACAGCCTAGAAAAAATGCTGCATTTACAAGAACTATAGTTGCACCACTTGCACTTCCTGCATAATAAGAAACTGCAAGACCTATAATACTTGATATAAGTGAAATAATTACAGAATAAAGTATATACTGTCGCGAATTATGGCTAATCATACGGCTTCCTGCAGCTGGTAGAACTAGGAGGCTGTTTATAAC
>JAILNT010000065.1 GCA_024691265.1 Treponema sp.
CAAGAAGCTTTTCTTAATAATGTGTTTAATCCGATTAATTCTAATTATGAATATGATTGTTTTGGCCAGTTTCATTTTAAGTACATAAATGAAATCATAAGACGTAAAAATGAATATGGACACAAGTCACCACAAGTAAAAACTATAAAATCAGTACCATTGGCCATTTTTTTAGGAGTTGGACTAGGTTATCAGCTTGCAGAAACATTTGAGAGAGCTGAAATTGGAAATGTTATATTTATTGAGCCTGATTTAGATCTTTTTTATGCCTCCCTTTTTGTATTTGACTGGAAAAATCTTTTAACTTTTATTAACAGCAGTAAGATTCCTGTAAGATTTATTATAGGAGATAAAACCGCCCACATTGCTTTGTATCTTACCCACTTTTTTATGCATAACGGAAAGTTTCTTTCTGTAGTAACACAGATTTTCAGCCATTACAGCTCAGAGCATATAGAAAAAATAAAAAAAGATATAAGAGATTTATATACGCACCTATATTATATGGGATTCTTTGATGACTATGTTTTTGGAGTATGCCATACCTGTTTTGCATTAACAAATAACAAAAGCTTTGTTAATAATAGCAAGCTCAAAAAGAACTACCAGACACTTCCTGTCTTTGTTGTAGGATCTGGCCCATCTCTTGACAATAACATCGGTTTCTTAAGAAAAAATCAGGACAAAGCTATTATCATAGCCTGCGGTACCAGCATAGACTCTCTTTACCACGCAGGTATTCAGCCTGATTTTTATGCCAATACTGAAAGAACTACCGGAATAGGGCAGGCACTAAATGCCATACCTGATGAAGAATTTTTAAAAAATGTAATTCTTTTATCAACAAATATCTGTAATCCGAAAACCTATGAATATTTTAAGCACACAGCATTATTTGCCAAAGATAATGAATACCATATAAAACAGCTCTCAGGTTCAATTCACAAATTAAATAACATAAGAACCATTGAAGGAATAAACCCATTAGTAGGAAATATGGGGGTGTCATCAGCACTACATCTAGGCTTTAAAAAATTATATCTTTTTGGACTTGATAATGGAAAAGCTATAAACACTGAAAACGTTCATTCAAAATATACAAAACTATACAATAAGCTTGGAGTGAACGATAAATCTGGTATCTATAATCTACCCCTTAAAGTTAAAGGGAATTTTGGCGGAGAGGTTGAATCCAATGAGCTATATCAGGACAGTGTATTCAGAATAGGCAAAATTATAAAAGATTTTCAGGAAAAAGATAGAGATATTATGTGTATTAACTGTTCTGCTGGTTGTTTTATTGCAAATACAGTACCTAAGCATGATTATGAACTGTCAGATTCATTTGAAAGAAAAAGTACTATTGATAAAGTAGAGTTTCACAAGTATATAAATGAAGAAAAAACCATTTCTTTTAAGATTTCCGAAGAGGATGTAAAAAAAGTATTTGATATAGTCAAGTACAGAAATTTAGTAAATGAAATCGCCGCAAAACTCGACTTAGAAGCTGATTCAAGAATAAAATGCATCAAAAAATTTGAAGATATTTCCGTAAAGTTATGTGATTTACTGTACTCGCAGCAAATGTGTTTGGATGCAGAAGCTATTAACAGCTCTCTTCAGCAAATGCTTATGTACGCAAGCTCCGTTCTTTATTCAAAAGAAAATGAAAATCAGTGTCTTAAAGAGACAAAAGAGCTTATAAATGTAATCAAAGACTTCTTAGATGAGACTGTAGATGTTTTTGAAAAAATACCTGACTACAGTCTGGGATTCCACTATAAATACTATCCAGATGGAAAAGTTGGAAAAGACAAAACCTACTGCAAGGCACCAGCACTACCTGAAAAATATGTACTAACAAGAGCACAAAGTGAACACACACACTTTGAAAAAAGGAATAACTGATAATCAGTAAAAATCAGTTGATTCAAGGCTTTCTCCAAGCTCAATTGCCTTTATAGCCATGTCAGTCCACAGATATGATGTGGCTATGTAATTGTAAATCTTGTCCTTGTGCATATCCTGACCATCTTCTGCCACGATAGAAAAAGCTTCCTCGACACGGTGTTCAAACAGAGCAATCAGAGTTCTTATGACTCGTCCAAGCTGTCCGCCTCCGGATTTATAGCAAACAGAAACAGCATCTAATGGAAATTCACTGAAGGTGTTTTCCTCAGTATCATGCAAAAAGGCATGGGCATAGCGCATAAAGCCAGCGATAAAGCCCTGAGGAGCAGACACATCATCACAGGTATCCTGCGCCATCTGATCGGCTATCTTGGCAAACACCAGAGCACTGATAAAAGGCTCATAGTTAACCTTTTTAGGATCAAAGGGAATCTTTTTGGCATCGGCAATGTTTTTGGCTGTAAGAACATAAACATTGTAGGCAAGGGCTACCACTAGATAATTTCTTAAGTCATTCTGAGAAAGATTCTGTCCATCGGAGAGTCTTGAATTGTTGGCTCTGATGGTAAGAGTAGTCAGAGACTGGGCGGCAATCATCTTTTTCATGGTTCTGGCCATGATCGGAAACTGAATCGAGAGTCTGCCGATATCCCTGATATCGTAAATTGAAGAGTAAAGCTGAGCAAAGGTTCTTAATGCATCATGCTGCCATTTAGGTCTTTTGTCTGTGTAATCGATAAAATCACTCTGCACTGTGCCGAGCACATAATCAAATCTTAAAGCTTCTTCTTTAGTAAAATTAAAGATGGCAACAGAATTCTTAAAGCCGATGATTTTACACTCAGGATTTGCCGCTTTGACCTTGTTTATATTGGTCTTGTTTGAGTCTAACTTTGAGGTTTCAACA
>JAILNT010000070.1 GCA_024691265.1 Treponema sp.
CAATCCACATTATAGATTGCCACGTCGCCTTACGGCTCCTCGCAATGACAGCTATGTCATTACCCGTCTTGACCGGGTAATCTAATTATCCCCAAGGATTTTCAGTAGGATATCTAACACCAGCTGGCTGGTTGTATCCAATTTCGCTAACGTCTACGCCGATGTATATGTAAATTGCTATCGCAATTTGCTATTAAACTTTATACTCTTTAAATTTCTCTTCCAAAATTTTCAAATCACAGCATCTTTGTTTAATGATTTTATCGTGTTCTGAAAGATTACTTTCATCCTGCATAATCAAGTTTCTTAAATTCTCAGCAGTTTTCAAAATACCTTTTTCATCTGCCTTTATAAAATTGTATTGGTTCTGCAATAAACGTCTGTATTTTATATCCTGAATATTAGCAATGTCGATTTCAATAAGAACTTCATCTAAAACTGGAATCATATTATTAAAATTTATGGCTCCATAGATTCCATTATTTATTTTTCGAAAATCTTTGCCATTTTTCATTTTCTTATGTTTTGGCTTTGGAGAAGAAAACGGTGCATAATATTTTATTGAATTTATCTCAAGAACTACACCAACATAAGGTCTTGTCTGATTTTTATTCTCAGATACTTTAGAATCATATTGTCTCAAAAACGAGATAAAATCATCTTTAATATGATAGAACTTCATAGACCTCTCCATAAAAAAATAAAAGGAGCCATTTCCGACTCCTTTATAAAAACTTGCGTTTTTAGGTTTTCACTTTATGGCAGAAACTCGCCGCTTTTTTAGCATTTCACTTATGGTAGAAATTCACCGCTTTTTTGGGGCTCCACTAATATGGTAGAAGCTCACCATCTGTATAAAAATATAATAATGGTTTTTCCAGATGTCAAGTGTAATTAAGTACCTTACTGACCCGTTAAAAAAGAAGTCCGCGGTCCCTATTGGTGCAAAGCACCCACTGCATAAGCAGGAGAAGGACTTCCGCGACTCACGATTTTAATATATTAGGTGTGTTTGACGCCACTCCAAAAAATTGACAGTTGTCATACAAATAGATTAGTTATTGATGGATTTGTAATTTCAGAAAACTTACATAATACTCTCACAGCTAATACATTATTCGGTATTACATCTAAAAAAGATGACCATATCGGCCATGATAACAAAACATGGGTATTAGAAAGTGATATTATTTGTGATACCTGTTACAACTGTGATAACTGTACTTCATGTGTAGCGTGTACCTCTTGTGATGATTGTACTACTTGTCAAGCTTGTCAAGGATGTACAGGATTCTGTACTTCTTGCGCTTCAGGTTGTCATAATACTTGTTTTGGTGATTGCTATTCTTGTCAAGATTGTCAAACCGGATGCACAGGTTGTGATGGATGTACTACAAACTGTACAACTGGATGTAATACTTCTTGTTATTCTTGTGTAAGCTGTCAAAATTGTGATGCCGCTTGCCAAGGATGCGATGGATGTACTACTGGGTGTACTGGTGCTTGCCAAACTGTTTGTCAGACTTCTGGCTATAGTAAACAAGGAGCATGCACAGGATGTCAGACAGGATGTACAAGTGCTTGTACAGGATGTACTAGCTGTGTTGGTGGTTGTACTAGCTATTGTCAAACTTGTACCGGATGTGCAAGTTGTACTGGCTGTGTAGGATGTACAGGTTGTACAGGTTGTACAGGATGTACGGGTTGTACTACTTGTAATGGCGGTTGTACTGGATGTACAAGTTGTACGGGATGTGATGGCTGTCTAAATGAGACTGAACAAAAGCACAAACTTGACCAATATTGTCCTAGTGATAACTCAAATGGATATGATGCCGGAGTATGTAATCAGGACACAGGCCAAGACCCATATGCTTTCTTAAATAATATACCAGATTGGATTCAAGCAGCTTGTGGTTTGACTGAAAAAGAATGGGATGCTATGACTCCTGAACAACAGAGAGATACAGCAAAAGAGATTGATCCAAGTTGTGAAATAGAAGAGCATAATAATACAAACTCTGTTCTTACTGCAAAAGAAGACTTAGATGCTGCTCTTCAAGGTGATTATGACGTTAGTGATTTAATTCCAAAAGCAGAGAACTGTGAAGGTGGTCAAACAAAAGTAGAGTATTATTCTAAAACAACAGAAAAAAAAGTTCTTGATGGAACAATAGGCGCTGATGGTAAAGTAACTCTTACTTCTACTGATGGAACAAAATATGAATATACTAATAATAATGAAACAGGAAGGTCGGACAAAACACAACCATCTGAAAAGACAAATCCAGATGGTAGTAAGAATACGAAACCAACTAATCCAGAAGATACATCAACCCCATCAACTTATACTCCACCACCATCTGCTGACAACCCAAATCCATCACCACAACCTAGTGGATGTTAATAAAATTGATAAGAGGCTGAATAATCAGCCTCTTATTTTTAACGTTGTATTTCAGTATCTCCAGTAATATTCCAAATGTTTTTCAAAACATCATTCATATTATCAGCCCAAATATCTGGTAAATAACCTATACCTTCAATATTTCGTAATTCTTCACTATGAATTTTTACATAATCAGTTTCACCTGAACCAAAATAGAATTTTTTTTCTATTGAAAAACGATGTCCATTTGAAGTAGCAATTCTGTATCTTCCATTAGTATTTAACCCAATTTTAATAACTCTTTTGTCATCAGATAAAAGCTGAACAAGATTCTCACTAGCTGAAGTAGTATCATTTGTAATAATAATTATTTTTTTATATTTTGATTTTTTTAATGTTTTAGCAAAGGTTCGTGCGGCACCAATACTTCCACCATTTCCACAGCTCAAATCAATAATCAAATAATCTTTCTTAGGGAGTTTTACTTTATTGATATAATCATCAGTAAAATCAAAGTCGATAATTACAGATTTTTTAGTTTCAACAATTCCAAACCATCTACCTTGATGTCCTTGTTCACCATAAAGAGTTTTACTATTACGAAATGCCATTTTTTCAGAAGAAGTACCAGAAAATCTAGAAGGACCATTATATTTTAATATTTTCTTTCCTTTATTATTTCCTGAAAAATCTCTTCCATAATAACTCCACTGCCACTCACCGACTCTCCAATCTTTTTCACCATTACTTGGATAATAAAACATAGTCTCATTTTCAACATAACCTTTTTTCAACAACTCATCTTTTGTACCATACTCATTTGAAAATATAACTGCTCTTTTATAATACTGAGACTTAAACTCTTTCCCATTCTCATCTTTAATACTCAACTCATGATGATTATCTAAAGCGCACCAACCTTTTTCATCATTTGGTCTAAAAAATGACTCAATATACTCAAACATCTCACCATCAATTTTCATATTATCCAACTGATGAAGGTCAAAACCTCTCTCTACCAATTCTGGGTATAAAACATAATCAACTAATGCCTGCTCAATTTTTTTAACATCCTCATCAATATCATCTCTAATTGCAGGGTGGAGGAGGTCTTCTCCACTAACATTAAAAAGCGCGAAAATTACAGAAAATAAACTAAGAATAAATTTCTTCATATCTATTACCTCTATATAGAATATACCTATTATATTAAAAAGTTCAAAAAATACTAAATTTTAATATGGAAACAAAATATCTTCATGAGGATCTGGTTCACACTAATAAAGCCCCATATTACAAAACTTTTTTTCCCCATAAAAAAAAGACTGCCGGTTTTCCGACAGTCTTTCAAAAAGCGTGTCATTGCGAGCGAAGCGAAGCAATACGAATGGTCAAGGCACGCTTCGCTTAAAGCCTTGACTCATTCGTTTTGAGGCTTGAAATTGAATTATCAAGCCTCAATCCACATTATAGATTGCCACGTCGCCTTACGGCTCCTCGCAATGACAGCTATGTCATTACCCGTCTTGACCGGGTAATCTAATTATCCCCAAGGATTTTCAGTAGGATATCTAACACCAGCTGGCTGGTTGTATCCAA
>JAILNT010000083.1 GCA_024691265.1 Treponema sp.
AAAAAAAGAAAGTGAGGTAACTATGAAGATAGCAGACATAAATAAATTGTTTGGAAGATTCGGACAATTCCAAATAAGGCACAGGATTTTCTTTCTCATTGTAATAACAGTTATAACAATAATCTGTACGGCAGGTTTGAAGAAACTGAAATTATCATCAAGCGAAGAAGACTGGTTTGCAGATTGGGAAGAAACAAAAATAAACGAAGACCACTTCAAAGAACTTTTTGACAGCTATGATAATCTTGCAATTCTAGTGCAAGCAGACAATGTATTTGATAAAGAAGTGCTGGAAGCCATACAGAAACTAGGCGACAGACTTGAACAAGATGTTCCTTATGCAAAAGATATAACCTCCCTTACAACAATTTCTTTACCATTAGCCGATGGAGAAGACAGCATAAATATTGTAAAACCTTTTGAAGACGGTATCCCTGACGATGAAAATGAAATAAAAGAAAAACAAGATTTCATTATGAGCAGAGATTCTCTTGTTAATAACATTGTAAGTGATGATTGCAAGGAAACATGGGTTTTACTTTCTTTCTATGCTTACACTGAAAGTCTTGATGAAGCAAAAGATAAAATTGCACCTCCGGCTATGGAAATTATAAACAGTCCGGAATTTCAATCTGAAAAATATACGCTTAAACCTATTGGATTCAGTTACACAGAATACGAAGAAGATTTAGCCATGGAAAAAGAAGCCTCAAGTAAAGTTATACTAGGCTTTATTGTTATGATAATCTGTCTCATTGTATTTATACGCTCTATAAGAGGTTTAATAGTCCCGCTTTTTGCTACAGTTTTTGCATTGACTTCTGTATTAGGAGCTTCTGCCTGGTTAAATATAGAAGGAAGTACAATTCTTATAGTCTTACCTATTTTGCTTTCTATGGCTCTTTCCGTAGGTTATTCAATTCATTATATAAATAGTTTCAGAATGCATTTCAGACGCACAGGTAAAAGAAAGGATTCTGTTATAAAAGCAGTAGAAGAAAGCGGCTGGCCAATTTTATTTACAGTTATAACAACTATGGCTAGTATGTTTTCTTTTTTATTTTCCGGTATTAATTCTATAAAATGGGTTGGTGCCTGTACAGCTTCCTGTGTATTTGCTGTTTTCTGTTATGTAATAATCTTAATTCCTATATTGATGAGTTTTGGGAAAGACAAAAATTATGACCTTATAAATAAAAATGATAATAATGGTGCAACTAAAGCAGACCTAGCTTTTGAATCTGCTGGTAAAAAAATCTTAGACAGAAGATTAATCACTGTAATCATTTCTAGCATCATTGCAATTACAGTTATACCTCTATTTACAAAAATAAAAGTAAACATGGATTATGTAGAAATGATGGGTTCAAAAATTCCTTATGTTTCAAGAATATTGGAAATAATGGACGCAAAAATAGGTTCTCAATATGACTATAACATAATGATAGAATTCCCAAATGAGAACGATGTAAAAACTCCTGAAACTTTCAAAAAAATAGACCAGCTTTCTGATGAAGTGGGCAAACTAAAAATGACAAAGGTTTCTGGCAATAAAGCCCGCGTTACATCAATTACAAGTATAGTAAAAGAAGTAAACAGAATGATGAATGCTGATAAAAGTGAATATTATTCTATTCCAGATGATTCACGAAAGCTTTCTGCATTTTTATTATTTTATGAAATCTCAAATGGAGAAGAGCTTTATAAATGGGTAGATGAAGCATTCAAAACCACATATATACATGTTGCGTTAAAGGGTTATGATGCAGAAAAAATGGTAGATGATGTTGCAGAAGTTAAAAAACTTTGTGCAGAAATCTTCCCTGAAGCTAAATGCAGTATAGTTGGAGAAGTTATAAATTTTGCAGCAATGAATGGAAAACTTGTAAGGGCAGAATTAAAGTCTTTTGCTTTCTCCTTCTTAATAATTCTTATACTCATGGCAGTTGCATTTACATCGATTAGAACAGGTTTAATTGCTATGATTCCAAATCTTGCACCTGTATTTTTAATTGGAGCTATTATGGGTGCAATGCAATACTCTCTTGATATGATGACTATGACAATTATGCCTATGATTCTGGGAATTGCAGTTGATGACACAATACATTTTATAAATCACATAAAATATTATTTTGAAAAAACAGGAAATTACAGTAAGTCTATTCTTGCTTCATATAGAGAAATAGGAAAAACAATGGTAACAACAACAATTATTCTTTGTTCAATGTTCCTTGTTTTAGCTTTTAGTTCAGTAGCTTGTATTTCAAGGATTGGAATGCTATCAGTTGTAGGACTTGCAACAGCAGTTGTCGCAGACTACACATTGACACCGGTATTAATGTTTATCACAAAGCCTTTTGGCAAGGAGTCAGCAAAATGAAGAAGATTTTTATTTCAGCTATTTTATTTTTAACAGCAAGCTTTATTTTTTCACAATCATTAACAGGTTATGAAATTGCAAAGAAATGTGATGAATCAAATAATCCAGAAAGTGCTTCATACTCTGCAACGCTAACTTTAATTGATAAAAATGGTAAAAGCAGAAAAAGGGAAGTACTTATAAGGAGTAAAGACTTTGGAGAAGTTGAAAAATCAATAATTGTATTTACCAGTCCGAAAGATGCTGAAGGAATGGGCTATCTTTCTTTTGACTATAAAGAAAAAGAAGATGGAACAAAAGCTCCTAGTGATTCGTGGCTTTATATTCCGGCTTTAGGAAAATCTAAAAGAATTAGTGGAAGTGAAAAGCAGGGTAGTTTTATGGGAACTGATTTCACTTATGATGATATGGGCGACAGAGGCTTAAATGAAGATAATTATGAACTTTTAGGAGAAGAAATAGTAGACGGCTATAATTGTTATAAACTAAACGTGAAAAATAAAAACAAGAAAGAAAAGATTCAACGTAGGCTCACCTATATATCAAAAGACAATTTCGTAATTGTAAAATGCGAACTCTATGACCGTCAGGATAAACTTCAGAGAGTGCTTACTTGCTCTGAAATTACTTTGCAAAATGGCTACTGGACAGCTAAAAAAATGCTGATGAAAAATGTGCAGACTAATCATTCTACTTTGCTTGAAATGAAAGATATTATCTATGATAAGGAAGTCGATGACGGACTTTTTACAGTTTTGTCACTGGAAAGAGGCTATATAAAATAAAAGAGGATATTTATGAAAAGGATACTAGTTTCTTTATTGTTAATTATATCTCTAACTTCATTTTATCTATCTGCACAGGAAATAAAATTCTCTGGCATTTTTACAGCTCAAACTGCCAATTATCTTAATTATACAGATAATGCCGGAGATTTTATTACAGGAGGCTGGCTTTCAGAAGGAAAGCTAAAATACATAACGGATAACAGTACTCTTTATATAGATGCAGAAGGGAGTTACGATGCAGTAAATGAAAATACAGCCAGCGAATCTTTTTCCGGCAGCGTAAAAGAAGCTTATTTTGATTATAATGAAGCTTTCTATTCTTTTAGAATAGGGCGGCAAATAACTTCCTGGGGAGCTGCAGACGGTCTTATAGTTACAGATGTACTTTGTCCTCAAGATAATAATGCTTTTCTTGCAGAAGATATATCCGATTCAAGACTTGCTATTGATGCTATCAGGTTATCTTTGTTTTATAAGAGCTTTATTGCAGATTTTTATGTTATTCCTTTTTTTACTGCAGCAACTTTACCTTTAGAAGATACAGACTTATTGCATTATTACTTTTTTCCTGACGGAGTAAATATCAGTGATATTGAAAAGCCTGAAACAAGTCTTTCAAATATGGAATA
>JAILNT010000101.1 GCA_024691265.1 Treponema sp.
AGCAGAAAAAGATAATGCAATTCCGATTGTTACAGGCTTTATAGCAAAAGATAAAAATGGCATTATAACAACTCTCGGTCGTGGTGGTAGTGATTTAACTGCAACTATGATAGGAGCAGCTCTAAATGTTGATGAAGTTCAGACCTGGAAAGATGTTGATGGAATAATGACAACAGACCCTCGTGTTTGTCCTGATGCAAAAATGGTTCCTGAAGCAACTTATGAAGAAGCACAGGAACTTGCAATGTTTGGAGCTCAGGTTCTTCATCCTAGAAGTATGGTTCCTTGTAGAAAAACAGGAACAAAAGTTCGTGTAAAAAACAGTTATAATATAAAATGTCCTGGAACTATAATTGTTGAAAATCATACAACAGAAAATGTAGCTCCAGTATTAGCCATTACATCAGTTAAACATGTTACTTTGATAGATATTGTTTCTACAAGAATGCTTGGTGCCTGTGGCTTTTTAGCTCATATTTTTAATCAATTCTTAAAATGGAATATAAGTATCGATGTAATTGCAACAAGTGAAGTTTCTGTATCACTTACAGTAAATACAAAAGTCGACTTAAACGGAATAATGTCAGACTTGAAAAATGTTGCTGATGTTGAACTTAAAGCAAATAAGTCTATCGTAACGATAATTTGTGATGTTTCTAAATCTAGTTGTATTCTTGCAACTGGTTTTGCGGCACTTGCAAAAGAGAATATCAATGTAGAAATGATAAGCCAGGGTGCAAGTAAAGTTAATATTAGTATGATTGTTGATGATAAAGATGCTGATAGAGTTGTAAAAATCTTGCATGCTGCATATTTCTGATATAAAATTCACAATATAAATATCTTCATTCTTTTCTTTTAGAGGTAACCCATATGAAAATAGTTCTTGTTGGATATGGAAAAATGGGACATATTATTCGTTCTGTAGCAGAGAATCTTGGACATCAAGTAGTATTAACTGTTGATGTTGCTGCAAAAGATGCTGATGTTACAGTTCCTGCCGGAGATGCGACAGCCCTTTCTAATGCAGTTGCTTCTTCTAATGCAGATGGAATAATAGAATTTAGCCATCCTTCAGCAGTCCTTTCTAATATAAAAGCATTGCTTCCTTTAGGTTTACCAATTGTAGTAGGAACTACAGGTTGGTCAGAAAAGGAACATGAAGTTTCAGAGCTTGCAAAAGACTGTAATGGAGTTGTAATGCATAGTGCAAACTTCTCTATCGGTGTAAATATATTTTATAAAATTGTAGAAGAAGCTTCAAAACTTGTTAATGATTTTACCGAATATGATGTATCTGTATGGGAAATGCACCATAATCAGAAAGCAGATAGCCCTAGTGGAACAGCTTTGGATATTGCAAAAAGAGTATTAGCAGGCTGTAAGAGAAAAACTGATATTGTAACAGATGCTTTCCATGAAAAACCTTTAGAAAATCAACTGCATGTTTCAAGTACAAGATGTGGTTCTGTTCCTGGAACACATACTGTATTCTTTGATAGTAATGCAGATACAATAGAGCTTACACATAGGGCTAGAAGCCGTGAAGGTTTTGCAAGTGGGGCTGTTCATGCTCTTGAACGTCTTTGCAGCAAAATAAATGATGGTTCTCTTGAAAGAGGACATTTGTATGGAATGAACGATTTGTTCAATTTTTAATTTTGAAAATTGTTATAAAAATCAGTTTTATTGCATTTAGAATCTGAGTTTGTTATAATCGAGAAATTATGGAAGAAGAAGTACAAGGATATACTATAGCAGAAGCTATAACGGAAGCTCGTCGTTGCTTAAATTGTGCAAAACCACTTTGCCGTACGGGTTGTCCTATAGAAAATGATATACCAGCTTTTAATCATGCATTGTCATTAGGCAATATTGGAGAAGCACGTAACATAATAGCACAAAGAAGTAATCTTCCAGCTATATGTGGTCGTGTTTGTCCTCATGAAAAGCAGTGTGAAGGTCATTGTGTATTAAATCATAAAAATGCACCAATAAAGATTGGTATGATAGAGCGTTTTATAGCTGATTTCGATGCAGAAATGAAACTTTCAAAAGAAAAGCTCGTTCCAAAAAACCGTGGAAAAATAGCTGTTGTAGGTTCAGGTCCAGCAGGTCTTACCGTTGCAGGTGATTTAGCTCGTCAAGGTTTCAATGTAGTAGTTTATGAAAGTGAAGCAGAACCTGGCGGAATCCTTCTTTACGGTATTCCTGATTTCCGTTTGCCAAAAGATGTTGTACGCCGTGAAGTAAAGAATATTGAGGCATTAGGCGTTACATTCATTACAAATACAATGGTTGGAAAAGACGTTACAATAAAGCAGTTATTCGAACAGGGGTTTGATGCAGTCTTTATTGGAACTGGTACATCACTTGCAAGAGGACTAGGACTTTCTGGAGAAGAATTAAAGGGTGTTGTACAGTCTAATTATCTTCTTCACATGGTAAGACTTTTCAATGATGGTAAAGTTTCACGTAAAGAAGTTCCTGTAGACGAAGGCGATGATGTTATCGTTATTGGAGCTGGAAATGTTGCTATGGACGCAGCTCGTACAGCAGTACGCATGAATGCAAAGTCTGTTACAGTTTGTTATAGAAAGACAGTAGAATTTATGAAAGCTGCTAGAGCTGAGTATGACGGAGCTATAAAAGATGGCGTTGTATTCAAGTGGGAACATGTTCCTGTAGGCTTTGAAGGAAAAGACGGAAAACTTACAGGCTTTAGAGTTAATACACCTGAAGGCGAAAAGGTTATTCCTGCAAATAAGGTACTTCTTGCAATAGGTTCTCGTCCAGCAGCTCAAATAGTTGTTGGTACTCCAGATATTGAAGTCAACGAAGCCGGTTACTTTATAACAAAAGAAAAGCCTTATGGTATGACAAGTTTACATGGTGTATTTGCTGGTGGTGATATCGTTCATCAGCCTGCAACTGTAGTTCTTGCTATGCGTGAAGCAAAGAAAGTTGCTGTTGGCATAGCAGAATATGTTGATGCAAAGAAATTGTTAGCAGAATAAACAAATATTAAGTGATTTTCTTAATAACTTTTCTTGATGAATAGCTAGAAACGCATTAAAATGAATAGTGAACATGATTTGTTTTCTATTCATTTTATGTTTTACATTGAAAATTCTTAAGGAGATATTATGGCGGGTAGCGACGCACAATTTCAGTTGGTAACTTTTCAGCTTGGCGAAGAATTGTATGGCGTAGATATTATGGATGTAAAGGAAATCGTAAAGACTTCCGCTGTGCGTCCTATTCCCAACGCTCCATATTATGTCGAAGGTATTGTTAACCTTCGTAGTGAAATTTTACCTATAATAAGTCTTCATAAGCGTTTCCACTTGAAAAAATTGGAAACAGGTGAAGAAGATAATGAGTATGAGGGCGGCTTCCTGATTCTTAACATCGATGATAGCAAAATGGGTATCGTAATTGACCGTATTGCACGTGTTGTTACAATTAATCATGATGATATCAAAGCTCCACCTCAGATGTTGAGTGGTATTGGAACAGAATATATTCGTGGTGTTGTTCGTCAGGATTCTCAGTATTTGATTATCCTGGACATCAGAAAACTCTTCAATACAAAGGAATTGCAGAAGATTATTGAAATGAAATAGTCTTATTGGATATAAGTTTATAAAATAAACTTAGGATTAGATTTTTCAGTAAAACTCAGTAAATTAAGAGCCATGGTCTTGAAAAAGATTCATGGCTTTTTTATTTTATATATATGATTCAATTATTTAGTCCTACAATCCGTAGAAAAGAAATGGACGCAGTTCTCACTTGCCTTGTTGATGAAAAAATAGGGCCTGGAGATATGAACGCCCGTCTTGTTTCTGAAGTTAAAAATTTTATAGGTTGTGAGGGAGCATTAGCCCTTAGAAGTCCTGAAATAGCTTTATATTATGCATTAAAAGCTTTGAACTTTCCAAAAGATTCTCTTGTTCTTATATCTGCATTGTCCCCTTCCTGGCAGTCTATAGCACTTGAAAGACTTGGATATAGGGTAATGGTGCTTGATGTAGAAGATACAACGGGCGTTATGTCTGTAGAAGAAGCTAAAAAAGGTGTTTTAGCTGGAGGAAAGTTATTTCTCATACATGAAACTTTTGGTATTGCACCTGATTTAACACAAATATGTTCTTTGGGAATACCTGTTATAGAAGATATTTCACATTCTGCCGGTGCAAGTTTTCAAGATAAAAAATACGGACTTCAGGGCGTGTTTTCAATCTGGGGACTTGAGGAAGACGATATTGTAACTTCTGGAGGAGGTGCTTTACTTATAGCACCATCTAGAGCTGCCTGGAATGAACTTGCA
>JAILNT010000121.1 GCA_024691265.1 Treponema sp.
TGCCTTTAAAGGATGCAAAAAGCTTTCAAAAATAACTATTAAAAATCCTTCAATAAGCAAAATCGGGAAACAGGCATTTAAAAACATTTCATCAAAGGCTACTGTAACAATTAAGACCTCAAGCAAAAAAACTTACAAAAAGCTTGTAAAGCTTCTCAAGAAAGCTGGTGCTTCAAACGCTACTTTTAAAAAGAAAAAGTGATAATTCTAAATATTCCAGGCATACATAATGCTAAAAAATGGTTACTAAGTTCTATTATGATTTATCAAATTTTTTAGATAAAATAGCCAAAGAAAAAGGTATGTGAAGAGCTAGCCGCTTTGCGGTTATGTAAACTCTTTACATACCTTTTTGGGGCTATAAGGAGATCATTTCCATAGCACCTGATAACTTTTTTGACCTGCTACCCCGTCCCCATGGCTCACTCACTTTTTTGATCTGCTACCCCCGTCCCTATGGTTCACTCTGTAGATATGGATCAGTTCAAAAACTGCATCGAGGAAAAAGAATGCTCCACAGCTCATTGTATACCATGTTATTCCTACATCAGGACCAACTATAAGATAACCACCAAATATAAATGTAAGAAGTGCTTCAAAAACATGCCTTGTCCGGCTTAATTTATCTTTTGTTGCTTTAAAACTGATCATACTCTGATATGCGTTTGCAAGAAAAAATATTCCAAACAACACGCTTGAAAATAAAAACAGTGCATCGTCTTTAACGATCAGAACTGCATAAGCTGCAACCAAAGCTATACTGATTGTCACCCTTACTCTTTCTTTATTTAAATCCCATTTACATTTCATCAGACGATGAATAGTAATAGATATCTGATATGCAATTACCAAAAACATACCAATAGCAAATGACGTTTCAATAAGCGCTCCAGGTATTACAAAGCAAAGAATTCCAACTACAAGTCCTACAAGCACTCTGTAAATACTTTTCTTATCACTTTGTTCATCTATTACCTTTGCAATTGGAGTACTCTTCAAATCAGCAAAAACATTATCTTTTACACTTTTTAATGGATTCAAACCATCTTCATTATCACCAATTACCGTTATTAGAAGGTTTTCAAATGCTCTTGGTCCTTTTTTCATGAAATCATCAATTGTAACCGCTCCACCTTCACCCATGGTATCAAAAATGGAATTAACAAATGCCTGCCTGTCATCAAGGTTTTCCATTTTTTCTATAAATTTGTCAAATAACTCATTTATATATTCACTCGTAGCATCATGCTTCTCTATAGTTTGAAGTCCATTTTCATCTACCTGCCAGCTGAGTACTCCATGCTGTAACATCTGAACTTCACTACTCTTTACAATATAGCTTTCTGAGATATTTGGTTCAAAAATAGCACCAACTATACAATACTCCGGTGTTATACGTACGCATTTAGAATCAACCTGATTTATAAGACCTGTATCAAGAACATCATTACAAAAACCAGGACTGTCATTTAAATATACTTTTTTAATTTTTCCAAATTCAACTTGATTTAAATGTGCAACTGAAAATAGGGCAAGATTTCCGCCTTTTGAATGTCCACAGACATATATACTTTCATACTTTCTCACAATTTTTTGTATGTATTCAAGTGCCATTTCCTGAGCAGGAATCTTACAATAGCTCATCATGAAGTCTTCCTTCCATCCGACTATTGTGTTATCTGTACCTCTGAATACTACAATATTATCTTTAGCATCTGTATGAAAAGTCATTGCTGCAAATTGCTTATTCTCTTTAATATTTGTGTCATCCACATAATCAGAAACAACTACATTTCCAAATCTTTCAGTATTTGCACACACTTCCAGAAAATCACTATCTTTTTTACTCTTACTTACAAGCATAAACTCTGCATTATAGCCAACAGCTTCCCATATCTCTCTGACAGTAAGACTATCTCTGTTATATAAAGGCCTGATCATATTAAGATATCCAATATGACATAAAACAAGATTATCTAATATATTAAAAGGCCTTTCGTTAAAAGTAATATCTCCACGCCATTTTACATACTCAATTAAATTTGCCATTTATACGCCTCTCATTTTGATATATTAATAGGCGTTTGCAAAACACCACAAGCCGCATAAATACGGCATTTTTATTGCCATAAAAATGAATAACTCCTCACCAAGTATGGTAAAATAGAATTGTCAAAAACCATCTACCAACACTCAAGAAAGGAGTTATTCTGATATATATGATACCATACAAACAGCTTTCTTTGGCTGATATTTATGCAGAATGTCAGGATAAATTTGAAAACGACAAACCTGCATTTCTGTCTCTATTAGAAACCCATATCGACATTGGTGAAATTATTCCGATTTCTTTTAGAAATCATTTCTATGCATCAACGGGTAGATCCCGTAAATACCCTTTACATGCAATGCTCTGGGCTTTAATTATCCAGCGCATCTTTTCCATTCCTACTGATCAATTACTTCTTGTGTT
>JAILNT010000166.1 GCA_024691265.1 Treponema sp.
TAAAAGATTACTTATGTTTTTCTAATTAAGACGATCCAATTCTTTACCTGCAGCCCCCTTACCCTTAAAGTTTCTTTTCTTGTTGAACTTATAAGTTACAGATAAAGATATGAGTCGGGAAGCGCCCTTTCTATGTGTATAGTATCTCACGCCATTTGTCTCAACTATATTTTCCTGTTTATAACAATTGAGTAAATCATTATATAAAAGGGTAAAGGACCATTGCTTGACTGTCTTATTCAACTGGGCATATAAAGTTGTATATCCCAATTGATAATATACTCCTTGATTACCTTTGCTCATCCAACTGCCACCAAGATATGCATAGATACCATAAGGAAGGTCGAACCTGTTATTCAGATACAATTGACCTAGTGGCTTATCATATTTCTTTCTATCTGTTCCATACTTATAGTCCTGAATATATAATGCGCCCTGGATTGTAGGATGCCACAATCCTATATTCATATTATGAGATGCATAAATTGTAAAACTGTTGAAGTTTGGCAAATTTTTCTCCTGGCGTATATTCACACCTTTTGTTTTATCGTATGTATAGACCGAATTCATCATTCTCTCATTCCTTTCAAACATTGCTCCAAATGCGGACTGCTTCCACATAAAAGAGTACTCTAAAGTACGATGGATTGATGACTTCAACAAAGGGTTACCGATTTCCCAGGAAGTAGGAGAAACATACTGATAGTTATTGTTTAACTTATTATAACTTGGGCGTAAAACATTTGTGCTATAGTTCAATCCCATAGATATATTATCCACCATATAGGTAAAGCCTATATTAGGTAGAAAATCGTTGAAAGTCTTTGACTGATGTTCTATTTTTTTCTGATTCTGGAGATACTCAAATGACGTTGATTCATATCGTATTCCTCCATTCAACATCCAGTGGCTGTTTATATTCCAATAGAATTCAGCATATCCTGCATATAGATTTTGAGTTTCTTTATCTATTGACGATTGGAAAGGCATACTGCCATCTGTTGTTTCCCCATTAAATGACATCTCATTCTTTGTATGTGAGACACTTGCTCCAAAAGTCAATACCAACTGACCAAGCGTCCAATCCATATTTGTCTTTCCTGCTATAAGACTATAATTTGTGGAACTTCCGTTTGAAATTGCTCTTAATGGGGTACCATTATTTTCATTAGTGAATGATTCTGTGCCACTTTTACCAGAAATATAATCTGCATCAGTAGTCCATTTATAGCAATTATTTTTACCAAAGGAAATATCAGAATATGCATTCACATAATGTCGGTCACTGTTGCCATTATTTCCATAATAGCTCCCTATACTATCAAAATTTGCAATAGCATTTGTTCTAGTTATGCTATTAGCATCAAAATGAGTATCAGGAGTTTTTCCATATTCATATCTTGCACCAACAGAATTTCCGTTCTCAAAATCAAAACTACTTCCAAACTTAAAATTATGGCTCTTTGTTCTACCATTATAAACGCCATTTGTCTTTGTATGGAACTTATTATTATTGAAATCCTCCTGATATGTTCTCTCTTGCTCATATCCATTATTTGAATATCCTGCACCTGCAAAGAATCCTAATCCGTTACCATTAAGATATGAGAAATCCGCATTGGTACTTCCAGAAAGAACCTCTGCTAATTCACCCTTCATATTTACAATAGCAGCTGTATGCGGAACCTTCTTCTTTCTGTGAATAATAATAACAGAAGTAACATCAGATGGGTATTTTGCACCAGGTCGGGTAATAATATCAACTGACTTTACTTCTTCTGGTGACAAGACCGTCAATTCATTCATATCTCGTACCCTACGGTTATCAATATAGTATATCGGAGTTCCTTTACCCAATACTGACACACTGCCAGTTGATGCATCAATCAAAGGCATCTGTTTGATGGCATCCAATATCGAAGGAAGTTTTGATATCGGATTATTATCTAACGATACTTGTATTCCCTTAGGAATAGGTTTCACAAATCTTCGTTTACCTTTTACTGACACTTCGCTAAGCTCTTTATTTAATGAGGACATACGGATAGTATCAGTCATAGGAATTGCTACGAATTTTGTTTCATATCCTATGCTACTGATTCGAAAGAATACTTTGTCATTAGAATTCAAATTGCAGGAGAATACTCCATTAGCGTCTGTTACTCCTCCTGTCACCAAACTGGAATCAGCCACATTCATCACACACACATTTGCATATTCTATGGGAGTGTTATTATTATCCACCACCACAGTCTTTACTTCTTGTGCTTTTACTG
>JAILNT010000203.1 GCA_024691265.1 Treponema sp.
AGTTCAGAAACATAACTTACCATAGAAAACCTGTCTTCAGCAGAAGCACTTCCTTTTGCCATTTCCTTATGAGGAGGATTTGCAGTAGGAACAAAAATAACCTTATCATAGCCAGCTTCCTTACAGACAGAATCTGCAAGAGCCAGATGACCTATATGAATCGGATTAAAACTTCCACCAAAAACAGCTATTTTCATATATATATCGCCTTAATTACTGACCAGGATATTGAACTTCCATACTATCATCAACAGAACGAGTTTTCAAAAAATCACTCTTTCCATCTTGAATATTTTCACCATAACTATTTGCAAGAGGAAGTTCTTTAGAAGTTGAAGATTTTGCATGATTTCTGCCAGGAACATGAGTATGGTTCATATCAGTAACAAGCTTTATAATAACATCTCTTGCTTTATCCATACCCTTTCTCATCATAACAGAAACAGGAAGAACAACAGCAGCTGGACTTTCTTTCAATATAGCAGCTTTTATTTCTTCTGCTCTTTCTTCAGCTCCTTCAACATCAATCTTATTAAGAAGAATAATTCTAGGTTTTTCAAGTAAATCTTCAGAATAAGAAGAAAGCTCTTTACACAAAGTATCATAGGCTGAAGCATAATTATCATCAGAACAGTCAATCATAAAAATTAAACCTGCAGTTCTAGATATATGCTTCAAAAATCTTATTCCAAGACCAGCTCCATCAGCGGCACCTTCAATAATACCCGGAATATCAGCAATGATAATATCATTATCTGTATCAACATGAAGAACACCAAGATTAGGAATCTTTGTTGTAAATGGATATGGAGCAATCTTTGGACGAGCGGCTGTAAAAAAATCTAGTAAAGAAGATTTTCCTGCATTAGGAAATCCAACAAGACCAATATCAGCCATAATAGAAAGTTCAACTAAAAGTTTTCTTTCTTCTCCTAATTTTCCAGCATGAGCGTAACGAGGAGCCTGATTTGTAGATGATTTAAAGTGAACATTTCCCCAGCCACCTTTACCACCTTTCAAAAATACAAACTGTTCTTCATCAGCTTCAGTTGTAAATTCTCTTATAACCTCACCACTTTCAGCATCTTTTATAATAGTTCCAGGCGGTACAGGAATTACAACATCTTCCCCATCACGGCCAAACATATTATTACCAGAGCCATCTCCGCCATTTCTAGCCTTAAAAATAGGATGATATCTAAGATGTGCTAAAGTTCGAAGATTGCGGCGTACACAAAAAATAACATCTCCGCCTTTACCGCCATCTCCACCAGAAGGACCACCCATTGGTATGTATTTTTCCCTGCGGAATGCTATACAACCATTTCCGCCCTTACCTGCATGCACTTCAATAAATGCTTCATCAGCAAACTGGATCATTCTATCCTTTTCCTTCCCAAAAAAAACAAAAAAATACCCGGCTCAGGTAACAATAAATCCTTGCCGGGCATCTTTTCAAAATATTCTATTAAAGATATTTTCTTTGCAACAGAATCGTAATAAAAAACTAAAACAAATACTTTGCTTTAATTATTTTTCTACAGGTGTTACTGAAACAATCTTTTTGTTCATGCGTGAGCCATAAACAACATTTCCGTCCACCAAAGCGAACAAGCTGTCGTCCTTAGCCTTTTTTACACCATCACCAGGGTGGATAACTGTACCACGCTGCTTGATAATGATTGAACCTGCTGTTACGAATTCTCCGCCGTATGCCTTGACACCCAAGTGTTTAGGATTTGAATCACGGCCGTTCTTTGCGCCACTACCGCCCTTACTGCGTCCCATATTATTTGCCTCCGCATAAAATCAAAACTGAGTTTCCCGCAATTTTATATATTTTGGATACTCTTTAGAAAGAGAAGTTAACCCCTTCCGTAAAATATCCGCAATACATTCAAGGCGACTTTCTAATTTTTCAGAAATATCACCCTGCACCTCAACTCGGAATGCGAGATTTCCGCGTAAAGATGTATCAGCATAAAACCTTATACCCTCTGTCTCATCTAGCACCTGCATTGTTGTACGAAGCAAAAATGTAATTGCACTACAAACAATATCATAACCACTAGAAGCGAAACCAGAGTGACCTTCAGCCTTCAGACTAAAAAAAGCACCTGATTTCGTACAGACTAAAAGAACATCAGTCATGCTAAAAAATTATGCACAAAGCATAAATTATGCAAGAACAATGTCCTTTACGCGTACATTTGTATACTGTTCGCGGTGACCGATTGTGCGGTGATAATCCTTCTTGCTCTTGTACTTATAAACGATAACCTTCTTGTCCTTGAAAGTATCTTCTACTTCTACAGACACTTTAGCACCCTTTACATATGGAGCACCAACTTCTACTTTGTCTCCAT
>JAILNT010000210.1 GCA_024691265.1 Treponema sp.
CATTAAGTTTTCAGACTTTCGAGATATTTGTAATAATATTTTATCAAATATTACTTTTAAATATGCTTATGATTGTTCATTTTATGTACCTATATATGAAATCTATGAATATAACTACAAAGCTTCTCCTGTAAACATTGAAATGAAAAAACTTTCATCTTCTTTATTTTGTTCAAAAGAACCTGTAAAAAATACGATTTGGAATGCTGTTATGGGAGATTCAAGAGATAAGTTTTTTAACGGTTATGAAACTTATCTTTCTGTATATAACCTTATGCAGTTTTGTAATAGGCTTAGTGTTTTAGAAGACCTTGAGCCTTGTTATACAGTTTGTGGCGAAAAGGATATAAATAAATGGAGTGATGCTATATGCAATTTTTGTGATATAGATGTTTTTAGCGATTACCTTACATTTATGAGAAATGACAGTATGGCTTATAATTGTTTTAGCTGTGATGAAAAAGCTAATGGCTACAGAATACCTTCTTTAATTGAACTAAGGGAAATCATAAAAAATAATGATAACAACTTTGATAAAAACATGAAGTTTTTTCATATTGATTCTTGTGAAAATCCTTTTACTGATTTGAAAAGTCTTTTTGCCTATTCAAAATCCATAAAAGATTTAAAAAGTAAGCTAGATGAAAAAGCAGCTAAAAAAGGTTATTGTGAAGATACATTTGAAGCAAATGAATCATTTTTCTTTATAGTTTGTTCTATATAAATTATTTTATATTAGCTTATAAAACATCTTACATCGTAAAGTTTATAAATCTTTATAAAGAATTATAGTTGCTTTTTTATTGCGTTTTTGCGATATTGTTATTCCATGGAAACACGTAACATATTTGAGAATATTTCATGTTTGGACCACCGTTATTCTCTTTCAGAGAAGGCGGTTTTTGATGGATTGTCTAAGTATATTTCAGAACAGGCATCAGTTCGTTCATGTGCAAAATGTGAAGCAGCTCTTGTGAAAGCACATCTTGAAGTTAGGGGACAACTTACAGATTCCATGGCAAAAACTTTGGACGATGTAGCTGAAAAGGTTGACCCAGAGGAAGTTTACAAGGAAGAAGAAAAAACTCAGCACAATATTCGTGCTCTTGTAAACGTAATGAAAAAGATGGTACCAGCAGAAGTTGCTCCATTAGTTCACCTTGGAGCTACTAGTGTTGATATTCTCGATACTGCACTTTCTATGCGAGTTCGTGATGCAGTGCAGAACGTTGTCCTTCCAGAATTAAAATCATTGGAAAAAAATCTTTGTACAATAGCTTCTCGTGAAAGCTCAACTCCACAGGTAGGACGCACTCATGGACAGCATGCAATTCCAATTACATTTGGTTGGTCAGTTGCAGAATTTGTAAGCCGCCTTGGAAAATCAATTCTTCGTATCGAAGAACTTTCTAAGCAGCTAAAAGGAAAGCTTGCCGGCCCTGTAGGTTCTTATAATGGACCTTCAATGATTGTAAAAGACCCTGAAGATTTGGAAAGAAAATATCTTGCATTTGTAGGACTTGAACCAAGTGAATATTCTAATCAGCTTGTAGAGCCAGAATATTTACTCCGCTTATTGTTAGAGCTTAATGTTGCATTTGGTATTATTGCAAATCTTGCAGATGACCTTCGTAATTTACAGCGTTCAGAAATTGGTGAAGTATTTGAATATTTCTCATCAACACAGGTTGGTTCTTCTACAATGCCTCAAAAGCGTAACCCTTGGAATTCTGAACACGTAAAATCACTTTGGAAGGCTATGTGTCCACGTGTAATTACTTTCTATATGGATCAGATTTCAGAACACCAAAGAGACCTTACAAACTCTGCAAGCCAGCGTTTTATTTCTGATTATATTACAGGCTTTACAATGGGTGTTGCCCGTATGAATAAAGTTGTATCAGGACTTCAGGCAGACCATGAAAATATGGCTCGTAATCTTGCTCAGGCAGGTGGAAAAGTAAAGGGTGGAGTTCTTGCAGAACCAGCTTATATCCTTCTTGGCGAAGCTGGAGTTTCAGATGGTCATGAAGTGATAAGAAAGATTACTCTTGAAGCAGAGCAGACAGGAAAAACATTCTTTGAGGTTTTAAAGACTCATACAGATGCTTTCCAGAAAATTACAGACCAGCTTAAAAAGCTTGGTGTAAAAGATGCAGAAACATTCTTTGAAAATCCTGCTCGCTATCATGGTTTAGCAGATGTAAAATCTAAGCGTCTTGCAGAAAAATACATGGATTTAATGAATAAATAATTTATTTATTTTATGAATATAAGACCTTGTAGATTTTTATAATCTATGAGGTCTTTTTTTATTTTTCTTTGTTTTTTATAAAATTTAATCTTGTGTTCAACTGTCCTTAGAGTGTAATTGATATTATTTTTTATCAGACTATATCTTTAATTAAAAAAAACTTCACTAAAAACTCCCATTTTAGTATATTGATTTATGAAAGATATATAAATCAAAGGTAAAGGTTTTTAATATGAATGAAAAACTTATCGAAGACTATAAGTCTTTTTTGGACAACGGAAAAACAGAGCGTGAGTGTGTAAATCAGATTGTTGCACTTGCAGAAGCACATGGCTTTAAGAATCTTGAGAAGCTTGATTCTGTAAAAGCAGGTGATAAAGTTTATTATCAGAAGATGGGAAAAGCTATTGCTTTATTCACAGTGGGAACAGATGACCTTTCTAAGGGAATGAATATCCTTGGAGCTCATATAGATTCACCTCGCCTTGATGTTAAACAGAATCCTTTAATCGAAAAAGATTTTGTTTGCTATCTTAATACACACTACTATGGTGGTATAAAAAAATACCAGTGGGTTACACTTCCTTTAGCCATTCATGGTGTTGTATGCAAAAAAGACGGTACAACAGTAAATATTTCTATTGGTGAAAAAGCTACTGACCCTGTATTCTGTATTTCTGATATCCTTCCTCATCTTGCACAGAAACAGATGAAAGAGGCTGCTTCTGATTTTATTTCAGGTGAAAGCCTTGACCTTATATTAGGTTCTGTTACACCTACAAAAAAGAATGATTCTGACGAAAAGAAAGATGAGAAAAAAGAAAAGGCTTCTAGCAAAAAAGCTATATTAAAGCTCTTGAAAGAGTGTTATGGAATTGAAGAAGCTGATTTTGCTTCTGCCGAACTTGAAATCGTTCCTGCTGGAAATGCTCGTGATTGTGGTCTTGACCGCTCTCTTATTCTCGGTTACGGACAAGATGACCGTTCTTGTGCTTATACATCTGCTCGTGCTCTTGTTGAAAGCGAAGCTGCTGCAAGAACAAATTGCTGTGTTTGTGTAGATAAAGAAGAAATTGGTAGTGTTGGTGCTACAGGTATGGCTTCTCACTTCTTTGAAAATGTTGTTGCTGAATTAGTTGCTCGTCTTGGTAACTATTCTGAACTTACAGTAAAAAGATGTCTTGCAAATAGTACAATGCTTTCAAGTGATGTTAGTGCTGCTTTCGACCCTCAGAATCCTGATTTGTTTGACAGAGATAATGTTTGCTATCTTGGTTCAGGTCTTGTATTCAATAAATACACAGGTTCAAGAGGAAAGTCTGGTTCAAGCGATGCATGTCCTGAGTTTATTGCAAAAATACGTTCTGTATTAGATACTCATAAAGTTGCTTTCCAGTTCTCTGAGCTTGGAAAAGTTGACCAGGGTGGCGGCGGAACAATAGCTTACCTTGCTGCAAAATATGGAATGTATGTTGTAGATGCAGGTGTTCCCGTATTGAGCATGCATGCTCCATGGGAAATAACCGCAAAAGAAGATATTTATCAGGCTTATTGTGGTTATAAGGCATTCTTGACAATTAATGGCTAGTAGATAATAGCTTGTTGGAAGCTATTTTATCGTTTTGTAATTTTTACAGAATAAAATGGCTTCCAATTAATATCTTTTAGTCAGAACTTTTGTTGATATTTCTATTAGCTAATCCAGAGGCTTTATGAAAAATCTTTTCAAGATATTGAGCTTCGCCTTCTGAAAGAGTAGAGCGGGAAAGAATATCTCTCCAGAATTTTTCCATGTCTTTTCTGCCGGTTTTACTGAAAAAGCCTATTTGCTGTAAGTCGTCGGTAATAGAAGTTACTGTTTTATCAAGTCTTTCTAAAGCTATAGGAGTGTAGCCTGTCTGCTTGTTATTTTTTTCTCTGAACATATGATAACAAAGAATCTGTACTGCATGAGAAAGATTTAATGATGCAAAATTATCATCAGAGGGAATTGTAACTCCCATTGTACATTCGTCAATTTCTTCGTCTGTAAGACCTGTCCTTTCATTACCAAAAACTATTGCAACTTTCCCTGTTGATGCTTCAGAAGCATATTTTGCAAATTCTTCAGGAAGTAATAACTTTCCTTTTCTTTTTTTACCTTTACGCCTTGTTGTTCCTGCTGAACAAACGCAATCGGCAGTAGCTTCTTTTACGCTGTCAAAAAATTCTGCATTTTCCCATATAGAAGCGGCATGAATTGCCAAAATTCTTACTTTAGTGTCATCTATCTCTTCTTTTTTGCCAACTATTCTAAGATGACTTATTCCATTGTTTGCCATAGCCCTGCAAGCAGCACCAACATTTCTGCTTTCTTCTGGGTGTGACAAAACTACGTATATGTTTGAAAGATTCATGCAAACACTATACTAATTTTGCATGATTTGCACTAGAATATTTTTATGGGTAGATTTTCTGGTAAAAAAGCTGTTGTCGTTGGTGGTACTGGTGATATAGGTTTAGCGATATGCAGAAGGCTTGTTGGAGAAGGTGCTTTTGTTACAGTTCATTGTAGTGCAAAATCTGAAAAATCAGAAAAAATACAAAAAGAATTTGGTAATAATGCAGAATTATTATATATGAATATTTCAGAAAATGATTTTGATGGTCTTGATAAAAGCTTATTGAAAGAAAAAGTTTCTGAAGCTGATATTCTTTGTGTTGTTATGGGACCTTTTGCTCAGAAAACTATCGAAGATACTTCTTTAAGTGATTGGAAAAAGTTTGCTTTACTTGATTATGCTCTTCCAGGTTTACTTTCTTCTTATGCTCTTCCTTATATGAAAAAGAAAATGTGGGGTAGGATAATATTTTTTGGTGGTACCCGAACTTTTTCAATAAATGCATATAAAACAAATGCTGCTTATGCTGCTGCAAAAACAGGAGTTTCTGTAATTACAAAATCCATTGCTGTTGAATGTGCTCCTTACAATATAACTTGTAATGCAATATTTCCAGGCTTTGTGGACAGTTAAAATATGAATTAGCAAACAAGAAATATTTTAATAAATAAAACTCCTAATCACTGTCTTATAAAAGCTGAAGAAATAGCTGAAAGTCTGATTTTTTTAATTTCTGGTAATAATATCAATGGAGTACTGTTTAATTTAGATTCTGGTTGGAATCCTTAAAGATATTTGACTAATAATTTTTTTATGTATATGATTTTTATAAAATCTGATTTATAATATACTATGAATCAGATTCGAATTGCTAGTTTTTTGATGAAATATTCCGAGGAGGCTTATGAGCGGCAATAATGACCTTGTTCCAGGCTTTAATGATGAACATGATGATAGTTTAAAAATTACACTGGGAAAAATCGATGGAGTAAATAACGGAATCGTTATATATCTTAATGGCTATATTGATACATATAATTCTGCTTTTTTCCAGAAAAGAGTAAATAAGATTGTCGAAGCAGGATTTGTTAACCTCATTTTTAACTGTGCGTCTCTTTCTTATGTTTCTTCAACCGGTATCGGCTCTTTTACATCTTTCCTTAAACTTGTAAAACCAAAGGGTGGAGATATAGTTCTTCTTGAAATTCAGCCAAAAGTTTATGAAGTATTCCAGCTTCTTGGCTTTTCTCAATTCTTTAATATTAAAGATACAAGAGAAGAAGCTGTGGAATTCTTCCAGAAGGGATCTCCAATCGTAAATGATATTTTCCCTAAAATCTTCCAGTGTCCAGTTTGTTCTAAAAAACTCAAGGCTGTAAAAGCTGGTCGTTTCCGTTGTTCTGAATGTAAGTCTATACTTGCTATTGATGACCACGGTTCTGTAACTCTTGGTTAATTTTACTGGAGAAAAATTTCTAATTTATTAGATAATTCAAAAAGTGGTTTTCTATTTGGTGTGGGAAACCACTTTTTTTATTGTTTTTAGCAGTATTTCGTGATAACATTTTTAGTAAATGAAATCACCAATTATTCTTATTACAGCTTATTTGCGGATATGTTTATTAGGTTCTGTCGGTGGCGGCACCTTGTACATGTTATATCATTCCTGCATGCTTATTAATGCCGGAATACCGCTATCATTTTTCTCATTATCGTTATTTGTGACCGGTGCTTTTCATTCTTTTCCGATTGCAGCATCAGTTACTCCTCTTTTTCTGACTTTGCATAAAATTAGGCACCCCGTAAAAGGTAATGTTGCATATCTTATTGTTTATGTATTACTGTCTATTCTTACCTGGGGAGTTGTTCTTCCATTAAGTGCTAAATATAGCTATAAATTTGATAATATTTCTATATTAAAGAAAACAGAACATATTCCTTCTGTAGGTTATTTTCGCCCAGAGAAATCTTGTGATTCTTTTGATATAAAAAACAGTGAAAATTCTAATATATCTGATGAAGCAGAAAAAGAATGTATTTTAAATAAACTAAATGAAACTAAAAGTCTTGTGTATTATTCAAAAATTGACAGTAACAAAAAAGCAACTGGTATATACATACAACCTGCAGAAAATGCTGGTTTAACAAAAAAAACTTCTGCATTTACAGATTTACAGTTGTATGAATCTAGTGATTTGTATGTTGATAGTCTTATAGAGGAATCTATAAATCTTCCTGGAACTATAAAATATATTATTCATAGTTTAACAGTAATAATAAAACAAAGTCTAAAGGCTTTTTCCGAAGGAATTATAGCATGGTTGACATTTTCATTAATGGGACTTGCTTTATTTTCTGTAATTGGAATAAGTTCTGTTAGCCATTGGCGGCTTGTTAATGTTGTTATTACAATTTGTGCAAGTATATTTATATATGTTGTTAATATAGCTTTTTATGATGGAACAGCTTTGAAATATTTATCTGAAAACGATTTGGAAATAGTACTTACTATTTTTAATGTAGTAGTCTTTCTTGTTTTTTCACTCACAGCTTTATTAAAACAGAATATTTCGACGAAGTCTAAGTATGTCTGATTGATGATATTTATTTATAAAAGTTGTGAGAAAGCATATTTAGGAGAGATAAAATGAAGAAGGTCTTTCGCACTGTAGTTATATATATAATTATTTCAATGATAGCTTGTATTATTACAGGCTTTTTAAGAAAAACTCCAATTCTGTTGTCTAAAGATATTAATCTTTATAAGTTTTATACTGGTTTGTATTTTTTCTTTTTATCAATTCCAGCCTTGTGTATAAGTGGTTTTATTGTTGGCTGGGCTATAGAATTTGATGAACACAGTGCAAGTTGTGATTATTCTTTTTCAAGGGAAATATTCAACTGTTTTAAGCATGTTATAAAAACTGCCCTTGTACTTGTTTTTATAATTACTGCTTCTACAGAAATTGCTTTACCATATTTTTCTGCAAAAAAAAATCAAATGGAAATAAATTATGAATTGTTTTCTGAATATATGGATTATGGTAAGAAATATCTTGAAGAGGCAAATGTAGAACTTGCTTATCAGTATGCTTCAAGAGCTGTTTTAATAGATAAGTTTAGTAATGAAGCTGCAGATTTGAAAAATAAAATTGAATATGCTTATGAAAATGCAGAACATCTTAAAAATTATGCATTGGGACTTGATGGTATTATAGATGATAATTTTTCAAATAAAGGAAAAACTTCTTATACTGTAGAAGAACTTATGGCAAAATCAAAGGAAGCTACAGAAAAAGAAGAATGGTTTGATGCTCATTATTATGCAGAGCTTGCAGCTAATATTTCTGCTTCTAAAGATTCTTCTCTAAAGGGTATTGCCGTAGATACAGCTACAGAAGCTTGGGGTGAACTTGAAAATCCTCCTTATTTTGAAAAAGATGAAGAAGCCCTTGTATATTCTAAAAAGATTGAAGGTTATGAAGCTTTAAGAAGGGGAAATGCCATAAAGGCTTATTATATTTTCCATACTCTTTTTCAACGTTCCCGTTCTCTTTCAAATGACCCAGATATAAAACAATATCTTGAAGCTTCTGAAAAATTACTTGTAAAAAATTATTTCTTTTTAGATGAAACTGATGGTATTGAACATCTTGAAGATGCAAGAAATGTTTATTTCAGTATAAAGCAGGAGAATGGAGAAAGTTCTGTTTATCATATTCAAGGTGTTGCTTCTCTAAAAAAGAGAAATCAGTATGTTAAATATCTT
>JAILNT010000220.1 GCA_024691265.1 Treponema sp.
ATTCTTCAGGAAGAAAAACCAGATGTTTTTATATCAAATTGCGAAGGAAGAAAAAAAAATAGAACATCGATATATGACAGCTATAAATATTACTTTATATTTAGAACAATTGATCGGTGTTACAGAGTATGGTGGAAAGAACCGCCACAAGAGGGCAATTATTTTTACGGCAAATTTTTTGAATATAAGGAACCAAAGCATTAACAAACCAGATTCTATACCAATTTGCAATACCTTAGTTTTTCAGACAAATTAGAAGAATGATAAAGCGGTGCGAAAAAATACCAAATAAACACCAAAAAAACACTAAAAAAGCACCAAAAAAGGGGCTTTTTTTTTGTCTAATGGTTAATTAAAATGTTATCACATAAACCTTATCACTTAAAGGATCAGTGGTTTTAACAGCTCTTGGATCTGTATAACGCTCAAGCTCAATATTATTAAAGCCGTATGCGTTTAAAACATCGGAAGTAATTTTGTCACCGACTTTTAGCAGGCCTAAATTTTCTAACCTTGACTTTATAAATTCACCTAGAATTCTTCTATCACCATCTGAACACATGGCCTTGTTTTGATCAGAGTATGTTGCCATTGTACATGAATAAAACTTATCTGTGTGCCTGTAATGTAGATAGGCTTTAAAGATACAGCGGTTTCTTGTTTTTTGGTGTTTTATAGTTACGGCCGCATTGTTTATTTTAGGATAAATGGGTTGATTTCTTTCTTTTTCATCAATTGACAACTCAACTTCATACCAGGGTCGGGGGGTATATTTCCCTGTATATTTATTAATTCTTCCAGAACTGAAACAAAGATTTAGTCCGCTTTTGGGTTGCTCATCTACTCTGAGAGTAATAGTTCCGCTTATTCGATCCTTTGTTAAATATGATGGTAGCGCACTTACCTTATGTAATTTTCTTAATCCTGAAACAGTAGGGGGTGTTGATGTTGAAAGTAACTGTAAGTCTATGGCGTTTGTTTTTGATGCAAGAGAATTAATATATGCAGTTATTGCAGGATTGTCTGATTTGGGAGCTAATATCTGAGCCTCTCTTCTGCCACCTAACCCATCAAGTGAGAAATTGCAAGAGCCTAAGTAAATTTCCTGTTTTCCCTCGTATTCTAAATTATAAATCTTTCCATGAAATTGGTCTTTTGTAATAAAGACACCACTGCTTGAACTTAATTTTCTTAAATCAGTATTTAATTTATCCAAAATTAATTTTAGTGGAGTTGGTTTTTTGCTTGTGCTATTTATGAATGCGCCTTGATGTGAGTACATGCCCAAAATTAATCGGCATCTTCCGCGCGATGAAACAGCCAATAATTCATCATAATAATCATGAATAGCGGTTTTCCCGCAATAACCAACACATATATCTAATGCTGTTAATGTTTTAATCTTATTCTTTATAAGATAGTCTAAGGTATTTGCCGTTCCAATATTTGTAATTAACATGATATAATCTTGCGTACTTTGTTATGAAAAAGTCAGATTAAAAGAAAACATCATATGATGATAAACATCAATGATAGATGGTTAAATTAGGCATAAAAGTGATGCTTTACTCATGTCTATTGAAAAAAAGTCAAGGTATAGCAGGATAAAATCCAGATTTTATGTTACCTTTGGCCATGATTAAATCCTACCACATGCAGGTGCATTGGATGCTGTCATAAATCTTGCATCTATAACATCAAACAGGACAATGGCTAGAATAGGCCTATGGATAAAGTAATGTCTTACAAAAATAGCCAAAGACTTGGGCAAGTCTTTACGGTTGGGGAAATGTTTTCTGGGCCTGGTGGTATTGGAACCGCTCTTAACCTTGTTAATTACAAAAACTCTAGATTTGATCATGTTTGGGCAACTGATTATGATTTAGACACTGCTAAAACATACAAGAATAATGTACTAAAAAATTGCCCAATGGCTAAATTTATTTGTGATGACATTAAAAAGATTAATATTGATGATTTACCAATTGTTGACGGCCTGTTATATGGTTTCCCTTGCAATGACTTTTCTTTAGTTGGTGAACAGAAAGGTTTTAATGGTGAATTTGGGCCGCTTTATACTTATGGGGTCAAGTACATAGAGCGTGTAAATCCATTATTCTTTTTTGCTGAAAATGTCACGGGACTTACAAGTGCAAATGATGGCAAGGCTTTTAAGAAAATTCTATATGATCTGAATCATGCAGGAAAATATGGCTATACAATCACTGCCAATATGTATAAGTTTGAGGAATATGGTGTTCCTCAAACTAGGCATAGATATATCCTTATCGGAATAAGAGGTGATTTAGGTTTAAAATTTCAAGTACCTAAACCAATCTCGAGAATGATCACCTGTAAAGAAGCATTGGCAAATATCCCTTTAGAGTGCAGCAACCAGGAACTAACAAAACAATCTGAGATAGTAAAGGAAAGGTTGAGTTATATTCGTGCAGGTGAAAATGTTTGGCAAGCGGCAGATAGAATGCCCGAATATTTACGATTAAACACCAAAAATACTAAAATCTCTCAAATATATAGAAGACTTGATCCAAATAAACCCGCCTACACAATTACAGGTAGTGGTGGCGGTGGTACTCATGTCTATCATTGGAGTGAACCCAGGGCTCTGACAAACAGGGAAAGGGCTCGATTGCAAACATTTCCAGATGACTTTATTTTCTATGGAACAAAAGAAAGTGTTCGCAAGCAAATAGGAATGGCGGTTCCTGTTAATGGTGCCAAAATTATCTTAGAGGCTTTACTTAAAACATTATTACATGATGATTATCCTCATATTGAACCAAGCGATGGTTATTATATGGCCAAGAGTCTGACAAATAGCGGTGCGAAAAAATACCAAATAAACACCAAAAAAACACCAAATAGGGGGTTATAAGCCCCCTATTCGCATATCATGAATTTTCCTTGCCAGTTTCAAATTCCAGCACATTTTTCATTATGGCCATTGATATATATGA
>JAILNT010000251.1 GCA_024691265.1 Treponema sp.
TAAAATATATAAAGATTCATCAATTTGTCTAGTTTTAATATTTTCATCATAACCAGTAAAAAATTCAAAAAAAGATATTGTATCTAATATAATATCTTTTTTTGAATTTTTTACTGGTTATGATGAAAATATTAAAACTAGACAAATTGATGAATCTTTATATATTTTAGATTTATTAGCAAAAAACAAGGCACAAGTTAGTGAAAAAAACATAGATACTGTGCGACATGTAGAAAATCTTGATTTAAGAGAAAAAATGCGTATTTTATTGCATCTAACTAGAGAACAGGTTGCATAATAAAAAATAACAAAAATAGTAAGGTGTAAAAATCACCTCTATTCCTCAGCGATAACTATCAAAAATAACGAGTTATCGCTGAGCTATCCTTGCTTTTTTCGCCAAATTGATACAAAATGGCATTATGGACAAAATAATTGGTAGAAAAGCAGAAGTTAAGCAGGTTTTGGAATGTTTTGAATCAGATAAATCTGAATTAGTTTCTGTATATGGCCGCCGTCGTGTTGGAAAGACATTCCTTATCAAACGGTGCTTTAATGAAGAGTTTGACTTCTGGTTTACAGGTATTTATAAAGCAACCAGAGTACAGCATCTGACACAGTTTCAGAATGTACTTAAAGAAAAAAGCGGCACAAAAATAAAAAAACTTCAGGACTGGTTCCAGGCTTTTGAAGCATTAAAAAACTATCTTCTTTCACTAAATAAAGATAAAGTTGTAGTTTTTTTAGATGAGATCCCATGGATGGATACTCCAAAGAGCAACTTCCTGGCAGCATTTTCCTATTTCTGGAATATGTGGCCGTCTAATAAAACGCTTCTAAAGCTTTATGTATGTGGCTCTGCAACTACATGGATGATAAATAAATTTGTTGGTGATAAAGGTGGCCTCTATGGAAGAACAAGCTGTTCCATCTATCTTGCTCCATTTAATCTTGGCGAAACCGAGGAATTTCTGAAGAAGGTTAAACAGATTGAAATGAACCGTCATCAGATTCTAGAGCTTTATATGATCCTTGGTGGCATCCCTTATTATTTGGATATGCTTAGAAAAGATCTTCCTCTCACAAAGAATATTGATAATCTGTTCTTTAAGGAAAATGCAAATCTTAAAACAGAATATGAATTCCTCTTCCGTTCTCTGTTTAAGGATTCAAAGAATTATAGAAAAGTTGTAGAAGCACTTTCAGAAAAGAAAAAGGGATTAACACGAGAAGAAATTAAGGAAGCAACACATATAAAAGAAGGCGGAACTCTTACAGAAATTCTTTCCAATTTAACACAATGCGATTTTATCCGTGAATATAATGCTATTGGAAAAGAACAGCGGGACAGTCTGTTTCAGCTTACAGATTTATTTACACTCTTTTACTTGAACTTCGTTCAGAAAGGAAACAGTCAGGATGAAAATTTCTGGTCAAACTTTGCATTTACTGGCGATAAGAACTCATGGGCTGGATATTCTTTTGAACAGGTGTGCTTCCATCATATAAAACAGATAAAATCAAAATTAAGTATTTTGGGTGTACTAAGCAGTATCTATTCCTGGAGTTGCAAAGGTTTTGTCGATAAAGATGGAGCAAAATGGACTGGTGGACAAATAGACATGCTTATAGACCGTAACGACGAAGTAATAAATATTTGTGAAATAAAATACTCTTCTGACGAATATGCTATAACTGATGCCTATGAAGAAACTCTTAGAAAACGTGCAAGTCTTTTTAAGAAAGTCACAAAAACAAAAAAAGCTTTGCAGCATACTTTCATAACAACTTATGGACTAAAACAAAACAGATATAGCGGAATGATTCAATCTGAAGTAACTATGGATGATTTATTTCAGTTATAGAAAATATAGTTATACTTCAGCGATAAGTGTCTAAAAAGAAGAGTTATCGCTGAAGTATAAGATGTTTTTTTAGGATGATTTATATGATTGATATAGAAGAATTACACAAAACTTGGAATACAATTCTTAAGTATCAGGAATGCAAAACATCTGCTCAGGCATCAAGATATCTAGACTCTATTCAACACGGAAAAGCAGTTATTGGGGAATACATTTATAATGAGCTTTTGTCTATTGATATCGAAGATGTAAAAATCGTAAAAGCAATAGAAGATTTATATCAAAAACTCGCAGAGATACAGGAAAAGCTTTTGGTCCTATTGTAAAGCAGGCTCTA